>JAHIVT010000085.1 GCA_018816555.1 Pseudomonadota bacterium | reverse complement strand
TCCTGAGAAAGCTCTTGGCAAACTGAAGGGAGATATATTGACTTGTACGCCTGCCTTAACTTGATATGGGGGGCAGAGGGTCTTGAAATATAAGTTTAGTAAAATTGCAGCTACTCAAATCTTAACCATCTCCCAATTATAACCCTTCGCGTCTAAAGCCTTCAAACCTGTGCCTCGCCGCTTATCAACCGGGCCACCTCCCCCTGAATCATTGCTGCCAGTTCGTGCTTCTTGTTGGCGGAAATCTCTTTGGTCTCAACAGGATTGCCCACGCGAATGATGACATGGCCTGGTTTGGCCAACAACTTGCCCTTGGGCAGAATCTCATAGGTTCCAGAGATGCCCACCGGCACCAGGGGAACCCCGGACTTGATGGCAAGCACCATGCCGCCGGACTTGAAATCATGCAGTTTGCCGTCCAGGCACCTGGTGCCCTCAGGGAACAGAATGACAGACGTACCGGCTGCTATGCGCTCAGCCGCCTCTTTCAGGCTTTTCAGCGCCTCTCGCCCATGTGAGCGATCAATGGATATAGAACCGGACAGCTGCATTGCGCGGCCGAAAAAAGGGATTTGAAACAGTTCCTTTTTGGCCAGCCAGCGGAAATCAAAATCAAAATAACCCTGCATGGCAAAGATATCAAACTGGCTCTGATGGTTGGCCGCAAAAATATATGGCCTGCCTTTGTCAAGATTTTCCAAACCTTCAACTTTAACCTTTACTCCGCTGGCCGCCAGTATGATTTTGGCCCAGGTCCTGGGAAGAATCTGTGCCTTCTGTTCCGATCCCCGAAATATCACCAGAAAGACAATCGCCAGCAAGCTTGTTGAAAAAGTTACGAGGGGGATCAGGAGCAAAACCAGAAACCCTCTGATAAAAATCAATAATTTCATAAAACTAAATCCGATTTACTGCAAGAAAATGCAGGTTGTGTCTGCGTTGACAAATATTATGGCTTCCTATTTAAACCCTTGCGGGTGAAAAGCCCCGGCAGCAAATTTTCGTAAAGTTAGAGCTTCTTACAAAATGAGATAAAATCAATTTGCCATCATTCCAGCGAAAGCGGGAATCAAGCAAGCACAATGGATTCCGGGTCGCGCTGCGCTTGCCCGGAATGACGACCTGTCCATTATGGTCATTTTGCAAGAGGCTCGTTAATTAATTAGTTTCATGCACTGTAAGGCTGTCGAGTGTTTTTTTACAAGACAGTCAATTATGGAAAAGAAGTCCATTTCGTGTTATTTATCGTTTTCGTTTTTCTTTAAACGTAATAGTTAAAAATTGCCAGCAATTCGGCTCATAAGGTTGTCGCACAATGTCAAAAAATGATCAGGATCCCTTCGGATCAATATCCATATCGCAGGAACCGGAAAAAACAGAGTCAGACCAGGCTGATCTAGAGGTATCTATTGATCAACCGGCAGATCAGCCCCAGCCCCGGCAAAGCAAAGAGGAAAAAACCGTTCCTCCCACGGAAGATCTGCAGCCGGACAGCAGTAGCAGCCCGAAACGCCGGGCAATGCAGTCGCCGGTACCGAGAGTCGCGATCATCCTGTCAGCCGTTGCTTTCCTTGCATTCCTCACTTATACATTAATCGGCTTTGTCGGAGTACCCTATTTTTTCCGGAACGTCATCCCGGAAAGGACTGAAAAAAATCTCCACCGCGCCATCACCTTCGGATCGGTCGGCTTTAGCCCTTTTACCCTGAAACTTACATTACAGAACACCATTATCGGCCCCAACCTGGCCGACCCGAATGATCAGATCGATCCTCTTTTCTCCGCCGGCTCCATCGAGGCTGATATTGCCTGGTCATCCCTTTTCCGCGGGCAGTTCAACTGTGCAAGCCTTGCCGTAGACAACCTTTTTCTTCATCTGGTTAGAAATGAACAGCAGCAATACAACCTGGCCGATATCCTGCCGATCCGCCAAAACCAGGCCGTCCCCCTGGTCAATCTGCCCTTTGCCTATTTCATGCAGAACATTACCGTGACCAACAGCCGGATACTTTTTGACGATATTCCGGCAAATAAAACTCACAAGCTGGAGCAGATCAACCTTGCCCTGCCCCTGCTGTTCCATAACCCTGACAATGAGGCCGCAGCGCAACAGAGTTACTCGGTCAGCGACCGGTACATCAATCCCAGGTTTTCCGCCATGATCAACGGCAGTCCTGTTGATCTGACCGGTAAGACAAAGGTGGATGGCGAGAATTTCCAGGCCCAGTTACAGCTGCATTTCAATGCCGTTGATCTGCCCGCCTATCTGGCCTATCTGCCTGCTCAACCGGGATTCACCCTTGATAAGGGAACCGGTGACATTCTCATGGATATCACCTTTCTTTCCGGACCTAAAGAAGAGCTCCGTCTTGAGATTGAGACCACCAGCCATCTGTCCGATATCACCATCAAAGACCGCAACGGCAATATCAATACCGTTGCCGAAGCCACGGTCAGGGCAACCATCTATCCCTTCATACGCCAATACAACCTTAAAGAAATCAACCTGACGGGGCCTGCGCTGTACCTGGGCAGACATGCCGACGGGAAATGGTCCTTTCCAGCCATTGGCCCAGCTCAAGCTGCAACCTCTGACAAAGAGGGCAGAGAAAGCAATCTTGTTGTGGATAAGGTGAAAGTGACCGACGGCAGGCTGTCTTTCGTCGATGACAAGGTGGCCGGCGGCTTTACCGAGACCTTCACAGAGGTTACTTTTACCCTGTCGGACTTCAGCGGCCGGAATAAGCAGGCGGCACCCTTTACCCTTAATGGGGTAACCTCGGGAAAAGGCACCATCTCTCTGCAGGGAGATATTGCTCCTTCCCCACTCATTGTCAAAGGCCAGATAGAAGCAAACCAGCTCAGCCTGCAGAAAATGTCCCGCTATCTTGCTCCGGTAGAGCTCAGCATCACCCAGGGCAACATTGAGAAATTTTCCAGCAGCTTCTCCCTGAACTCCGACAAAAATAACCAGGTGAGCTTTGCCAACGGCACCCTGGATGCGAACAATTTCACCCTCAGCAGCCAAGGGCAAATCTGGCTTATCTTGCCCAAGGCCCATTTGGGCTTTACCAATCTGGTACCCGGCAGCGCCCTGACCAATGTCACCCTGTCTGCTGAAAATGCTGAAATTTATCTAAAATGGGACGACCAGAAAAATTTCAACTGGAACCAGCTGGGAGAAAAAAAGGATTCGCAGGAAAGCAAAAAGTCCTGCCAGGTTTCCCTGTCATCTGTTGAACTCGGCCACGCCCTGTTGAAACTGGAAAATGACTTTCTCCCCACCCCGCTGCAACATACGCAGCCCAATGTACGCATCAAGGCAACAGAGTTGTCAAACTCCGAGGGGCAGCAGGGCAATGTGCTCATCGAAACAGATGAGCTGGGAGGAGGCGCTCTCAGCCTGACTGGCCCCATGACCATCAAGCCCTTCAGCGCCCATTTCACCTGCAAACTGAACAACTACCGCCTTGCCACTCTTCCCACCCTGGTCACCGACTGGCTGAATCTCCCCAAAATTTCCGGTGAGTTGGATGCCGAAGGAGAAATCAATCTGCCCAACTTTGCCTATACCGGCTCGCTTGCCTTGCGTTATTTCAGCGCCGCTCAGGAAAACGGGCCTGACCTGATCAGCTTTGCCAAGGCAGAGACACCCCGCCTGGATTTTACCCTCAGTCCACTTGCCGTAAATATCAATGAGGTAAACTGCGATCAGGCCTTTCTCCAATTGAATATTCCCGCCAAGGGACCGATTAATGCTTCCTCTTTCTTCTCCCGCACCCGGCCGGGATTAAGCGATTTTGCCAACACCGGCCAGATTGTCGTCTCCCGTATCAATCTCACCGATGCCACCCTGGCTTTCACCGACCAGCGGGTACTTCCCGTTTATTCATCCCGCCTGCGGCTGAACGGCGACTTGGATAATTTCATCAATGCTCCGGGGGAAAAACTGCACATCAATCTCACCAGCGAGGCCGAACAGGACTCATCAGGGTCAATTACCGGCGATCTTGGCTTTTTCGGCAGCACATTTGACGCTGATTTCCAGGCGAGCCTGCAGAATATGCCGCTCAAGGAGTTCTCATCCTATCTGGGACCACTGCTGGGATACCGACTAAAGGATGGACGTTTTCAGTTTTCCACCACCTATCAACAGCAAGACGGTAATGTGAGCGCAGATAACTCCCTACTGGTCACAGGCCTTAAGCTTGGTGAACCCCAGGGAACGCTGAACAGTCAGCTCCCTTTGACCATTGCCCTGCTTTCTAACCGGCAAGGGGAAATCGACCTGCAACTGCCGGTTAAAGGCTCGATATCAGATCCCTCCTATAGCCTGGCCTGGGCATTGGGACGTTCTCTGCAAAATATTGTCTTAAAAACATCCGTATCACCGTTTTCCCAGCTGCAGACAAGTTTTCCTGAACTGGCTCAATCCGGCGACCACCTTCTTTTTATCCCTGGCAAAGCGGATTTATCTGCCGAAAACAAAAAACTACTCAGCCTTTTCGCCCAGGTTTTATCCCAGCGCCCGCTCCTGACTGTAACACTGAAAGGTTACGCCGACTCAGGCTCTGACTCGCAAGTCCTGTCAGCTGAAAAGAAAGAAATTGCCCGGCAGAAAGAGCTGCTGACAGAACTAAAAAAATCGGAGCAGATTACCGAAAAATACGGCAAGGAAGAAATTTCTCCTGCCAACCGGCAGCAGGCTCCTCCCCCTGCTCCGCCCCGCCCGACTCCCGACTTCTCGGTGAGCAAGAACGAACTGCTGCAGCTAGCCAAAAAGCGGCAAAAGGCTGTGAATGATTTCCTTGTTTCCGCCTTGAGTATTGACCAGAAACGTGTTATCCAGGACAGCTCAGGTGCTCTTGTTCCCGCCAATGCTGCCGGACGTCCGGGAAACAGGGTGGATGTAAAAATCGGCACATCCTTAGCCAGATAACACATTTATCCAATTAATCGGCGGGAAGACATATGCTGCGTCCACCCTATCAATCCTATGATAGACTTTATGTTTACCATCTTGACAAGGCGGATATTCTTGCCTTTGATGATCCCGACCTGATCGGCATCTGGATTGAAGACGAAACCGCCGTTCTTTTTTTTCACCGGGCAAAAGACAGCCTGGTCGCCGAACTCTGTGCCCGGCACGGATGCAACCTCATCTATCAGGCGGATCTTGATTATTGCGACTGGGAGGCGGGGCTATTTATCTCGTCTTTTACGGTGGGCGGGGTAACGGTTTCCCCAGTCTGGGAAAAAGGCCGGGCAGATATCCGCCTTGATCCCAGCGTGATCTTCGGCAGCGGCTTTCACCCGACGACCCGTGTTTGCCTGGAAACAGTGATCCATTACATGCAGACTCCGGAAGCAGCCATCAAGACCATGCTGGATCTGGGCACCGGAACAGGGCTGCTCAGTATTGCCGCAGCCCGCTTTGGCGCAGAAAAAATCACTGCCGTTGACAATAACCCCCTGGCCTGTGCTGTCGCACGGGCCAACTGCCGATTGAACCAGGTAAATGAGCAGGTAGATATCAGAGAGATGGACCTGCGCAAAGACAAGCTGCACACCAGCGGCTACAATCTGATTGTGGCCAATTTATACCGTGGCCTGCTGGAGCAACTGATTCAGACCCCATCCTTCTGGGAAGGGGGTATCTACATACTGTCCGGCTTCCTGCAGTCAATGGAGGCGGATCTGCTGGCAGAACTGCCCGCGGGACAGATTCGTTTTCTCGACAGAAAACAAAGCGACAGATGGTGCATTTGGGTGCTAGGTAACAGAAAGGTAATCGGGTGATATAGTGACGATAAATGAATTTTATTTCAGTGAAGTACCGCAGAAACTCTCCTGCGCCAGGCGGCTCTATGAGCACTATGGAACTGATCTGCTGACCTTGCCTGGCATGAAGGAAAAGTTACATAATCTCGAAGTCCTTTCACAGGCTTTACAGCTCCAGATGGCATCCATGTCCATGTATTCTCTCTGTAAGGCATGCGCTGAAAAGGCTGGTGGTGGCTGCTGCAGTGCATATATGGCTAATGAAACAGACGCTCTCTTATTGCTGTTAAACATGCTGCTGGGTGTTGAGGTTACTTCCCAGCGGGATGATTCTTTTGAATGTTGCTATCTTGGGCACCAAGGCTGCACTCTGAAAGTGAAACCCATTTTCTGCCTCAACTATAACTGCCATCACATCTTGACCGGCAATGCGTCTGCCGTGGTGAAAAATCTTGAAAAAGCTGCATCTGCTGTTCTTCTTTATCAGACTGCTTTGGAGAAAATTCTGCTCAAGCATATCCTCTCCAGATAAATCATCCACATCGTACTTAAGCCGCGAAGTCCCCATCAGCCTTTTTGACCTGTTCCGGTCTGTGCAGTTCAATCTTTCTCGGCACCAGACCGCTTGCCATGAAGGCCGTACATTGTTTTCTCTTCTCAAACGGGCAGTCCGCGATATTCCAGCACGGGGTGTACTGTAAGAGTTTTTTTATCGCAGCAATACTGATACCGCCCTCATGGATCATCCCTCTTAAGCATTCAATCCACTTAATATCATCCATGGTGAAGTAGCGCCATTTGCCCTGACGGATTGGTTTAATCAATCCGTCACTCTCGTAAATCCGCAACGTCCGGGGATGTACTTTTAACATCTTGGAAGCTACACCGATTGTAAAGATTGCTTTATCGTCTGCTATCATTTTCTACCTCTCCACACTTTGAGTGTTATGACCGGGGCACCTTTCCGGTACCCCGGTTTTTTCAGAGATGGACTCAGTTAGTGGTCATCTACCAGGGATTAATGTTCGCCCTGATGTTCGAAGGCACGACCAAAGAATCTTTCACCAAGAATAAATGCTGCACCGACAAATCCAAGACCAGCCATGGTAACCAGCAACTCAGAAACCGAAGGGGTATAGCTGAAGTATGCCGGCAGATTGTCCCATCCTTCATACTGGGGTACAAGTTGACCTGCAACAACCAGGTCGTAGCGAGAGAAGAACTGACCTACCAGAGCCATAAGAGCTGCTGCAGACATGGCGGGCAGGCTTTTCATTTTCGTGAAGGCAAGCAGACCAAGGGGGAAAATCAGGCCGATGCTGACTTCAAAGATCCAGAAATTGGTTGCCAAAGGTCCGCCCAGAATAGCGTCTGCTGCTGCGCGGCCGCCTTCGGATCCACCGACGTAAAAGGTGATTGTTCTCCATGCTGTGGCAACACTTACCAGGAAGATCATCAGGGTAAGAACTTTGGCAGCGCTCTGCACACCTTTATAGGTTGCGTCATTCATCTCTTCATTACGCATCTTATAGGCTAAATTGGTGAAAAGTACGGCTGCGGCAGCACCTGACATGAATGAGGAGGCCAGGAAGTAAACCGGCAGCTGCGCACCATACCAGTAGGGACGGGCTGAAAGTGTGGCGAATACTGCGCCCAGGTTGGTATTGGCGGCTACTTCTGCAAGAGCACCCAGTACACCAAGGATAATGGCAATCTTATACTGTCTGGTAAGAATCAGGAAAAACTCCACAAACATAAAGCCTACGGCCAGTCCGTAAAGTGTTCCCATCCACCAGATATTGGATGTGAGATTAGGAGAGATAACGTTATAGATTGCCATTCTCCAGGGACTTTCAATCTCAAGTCCGATTATGACAAATCCACCGATAATGGAGATAAGTGACAGCCAGACCATTCTGTTTGCCAGCGGTGCCAATCGGTTGCCGCCGAAAATATGGCTGATGGCGGCCAACAGACAGAGACCGGTTGAGGTGATAGCGAAGAAAGCGTAAGTGGAGATCAAAATCCCCCACGGCATCTCACGGGTGTTGTTATAAACATTGTGATGGCCTGCATAAAAGCCGTAAAGACCGGCACTCACTCCCGCCACAGCCATCAGCACTAAAAGCAGTGTGATTTTATTCAACCCCGGTGTGGCAACTTTTGGTTCAGCAGTTGCTGCTAGTGAAAATCCGTTTGACATTTTCAGTCCTCCTCTCATTTTTTGCGTTAAACAAATGGATATTTTAAATGACAGTTTACCTGTCCAACTAATTCCGGCTAAATAAGTCTTGTTTCTAATCAAAAATTCTGATATGAATTTTCAGTTCGTTTACTTAGTTATCAACTGAGGCTTCCGTTCAGACCGCCATCCGATGAAGCTTCACGCTTTGTTGATTAACCATTTTTTTCTTGGCTGGTTATACCGCTTCCGGCTCTCTCTGATTTGCATTTTTTGTTGCCAGGCTGTGCAGACCGATCAAGACGGCAAATATTGAAAACGGTCCCATGATGATGAAAAGACAGAGAGAGAGAGTAAACCAGAACCCCTCGCTCAACTGGCTCATCCTGTCAGCCAGCTTTGTAACTATTGATTTTTTTTCGTTTTTACTTTGATGCGATGAAAGCAGATGGATTAAGGCACTCATGTTAGCCTCCTTTATTCTCGTTCTTGGCTAGGCTTCTTTCTCGTTAGTTTTATACATGAGCAATAGCTATGCCATGAACAGAAATAATGGCGCACAAGAGTAAGCATAATTCCTAACTCCTTCTAATTTCATACAAATCAGTAGTTATAAATTTTCATTTCCAATACTTTTCTTCAAAAATTATATCTATATAATTTACCATGATGGGCGCATAATTCGCCCTGGCTCGGTTTGCAAAATACGGCATATTGCGCCCACAAAAGCGCCGCATGAAGCAAAATCCCACCTCACTCCTCTCTTCCGCGAGGAGCAATATCGACACAAATCCTGTTATTTCAGCGTGTTACTACTGCGACAATCTGCCTCAGACAAATTGTGCGCCTGAATTTTGCGCCCGCTTGTTTAAAATGGATCAATTTTCGCCTACTTTTAAAATACCCCTCCCCAAAAAAACATCAAACGCCCACGATATTTTTTCCATGTAAAAACAGGCTATTAGCCGCAAGAAGAGAAAAATAGCATCAAAACAAGCCGCTCAGGACGTGCTACGCAACAATAAGTTTTGACAAGAAATAAACAAAGGTTAAGGCTAAATAGACCTTGGGCAGTGAAGGGCAAGCGAGGCGAATGTTGAACATCACCGCATACAACTATAAAGGAGAACCTGCAAATCGGAGGGTTATGCTTATATAGATAAGACTTGATTAAAGTCTAACGATTGATGAGGCGCAGAAAACGCCTTAATTGGAGGATGATAATTTTATTGTTGAATGGGCTCAAAACGCCTGCAAAGGCGAAAAGTACTTTCTTTTCGCCTTTGCAGGTTATCACTTCAGAACATTATATCAATTAATGATTTCCGCCATGGGCATCAGTCTTCGGTCCACCCTGCATGCGATCAAAACCCTTTACACCGATATGGCACACCGTGCAACGGGTATTGGAAGCAAAAGCAGTCTCACCATCATGGCAGGCGCCACAATATTTGCCATCATAAAGCGATTGCATGGTGAAATCATCATTCTGTTCCGTGGACCCGCTCTCCATCTGAAAAACTTCATCATGACAGCTGTCGCATTCCATACCTGCGTCCATGGTATGGGTCTTATGGGTGAAAACAACCGCCTTCACCGGCGCGATAAAAACAATCGGCGCTTGGGGGCCGTAGGCATCTTCATCATACTCTTCCTCCCCGACCGCCTGCCCTCCTACCAGGACAAGAAGCAACCCGGCAAAAGCCAATACACTGAAAAATCTCGTAAAACTTCTCTGATCAATATTCATATATTCATCCTCTCTGGCAATTAGTCGTTCATATAGTAGATATTGGGAAGCGCACCGGTTTCAGGACGCAAAACCCAAGCAACTTTTTCCGGAGCATGGATCAGTTTATAAACCCTGCTGCCAGGATCGGAAAGGTCACCAAATACACGAACATCAGCTGGGCAGGCGGCGGCGCAGGCTGTCTCTTTCTCTCCGTTCACAAGCCTAGTATCATAACAAAAGTTACACTTGTCCACCGCACGAATCTCTTCCTTGAAATAGCGCGCATTGTAGGGACAGGCGGCCATACACGTTTTACAACCGATACATTTTTTATAGTCCATCATGACAATGCCGGTTTTCTTATCCTTAAATGTGGCCTTTGTCGGACAGACACGAACACAGGGAGGCCGATTGCAGTGGTTACAGAGAACCGGCATAAAAATGCGCTCATTCTCTCCGGGACTGGTTTCTCTCTCCATCTCCAGAATGGTGGTTCTGTATCCATAGGAAGGTACATGGTTGGTTTTTGTGCACGCCTCTTTACAGCGCTCACAATCCACGCAACGATTCTGGCGAATAACCATGGAGTAATGGGGACTGTAAGGAAATTTCTGTGCCTGCTGAGGCATGAGTTCGACAACACCCTGCGCATTGCGGGCAGAAGTCAGTGACAAGATAGAGCCCCCCAGGAACACGCCGGTTACCGACAGGCCGAATTTCAAAAAACGTCGTCGCTCACTGGAGGGCAAATTTTCAACTCCCTCATTTTTGAGCTTTTCCAAGTCGCTAATTTTCATAGTGCATCTCCCTCAAAAAATTATTAACACGGCAGCCAGCAAAAGCGAGACACCAATTGCGGGACGCCAATTTTTGCGTGTATCCAAATATAATGGCTTTGTACTTATACCCTTGCGGATTAAAAGTCCCGGAACAGAATTTCCGTGACGACAACTTGAAACTTATCATATACTGAAGGGCTGTCGAGAGATTTTTTTTACGAGACAGCCAAATATGTTACTGTGATAAAATCTGCGATCCGCCAAGCAATTTATCCGTTAAAAAGATATACAACTGCGTCGCACAAACAATCACACAAACACAAAACTGTCAAGTCAATTCTGCAACAAAACTGTAGCGCGGGCACAAGTGGCTTGACGTCAGACAAGCTTATGACTAAGTTGTTCAGCTCACATCTTAGCCAGAATCATACATCTTGAAGCCAAACAAACATATCACAGATAATTTGCAATATGAATGAGCAAATCACAGCACCGACACAGGTCTCACTCCCTGTATTTACCGTAAACTCCAAGTGGGAAATCACCTTCTTCAGTCAGGCCGCCGAAGATCTCCTGGGAGTTAAGGCTGTGGATGCCATTGGTATGAAGTGCCATAATTTTTTCAGCCATCATGCTCACCTGAGTAATTTTTTCATTCTCTGCTCCACCATATCTTCAGGCAAGTCGATGACATCCTTCCCCATGATGCTGAAAAATCCTGCCACCGGAAAGAATCCCGCCGTTATCGTTTCAGCCATTCCTGTGCCGGATGAGGCGGGAAACCTTGCCGGAGCCATTGTCGGTTTCCAGGAAACTCCTCAATCATTCATGGTTAACCAACTGGTGCTTGACTCACTGGCTGACGGAGTATTCACCGTTGACATCAACTGGCAGATCACCTCTTTTAACAGAACAGCGGAGGCCATCACCGGCTGGTCACAGAAAGAGGTCATCGGCAGATCCTGTCGTGAAATTTTTCACTCCAATGTCTGCGGCGACTCTTGCCTTCTCGCCAAGAGCGTACGCGACGGCAAAACCATCCTGGACAGGTCTATCTTTATAAAGACAAAAGACGGCACAACGGTTCCGGTCAGCATCAGCGCCGCTCCCCTGACAGATCATGAGGGGAAAGTCATCGGCGGGGTGGAAAGCTTTCGAGACATCACCGCAACCATCACCAAAAAGCTGATTTTAAATTCCATAGCAGACGGTGTTTTTACTGTTGATCGAAACTGGAAAATCAGCTCATTCAACAAAGCTGCTGAATTAATCACCGGCTGGACGGAAAAGGAAGTCATCGGCAAATCATGCAGCCAGATTTTCCATTCCAATGTCTGCGGTGAGGCATGCATTCTTGGCCAGAGCGTCAAACTGCGCAAAGCAATCATTGACCAGACCATTTACATCAAATCGAAAAAAGGCGAAACCATCCCGATTAATATCAGCGCAGCCCCCTTCCTGGACCATCAGGGAAAGATTGTCGGCGGCATTGAAACCTTCCGGGACATGACGAGCAGCATCAAAAATCATCTCATCCTTGACTCTGTTGCAGACGGAGTTTTCACTGTTGACCGCAACTGGAAGATCACCTCATTTAATCGAGCAGCGGAACATATCACCGGCTGGTCAAGCAATGATGCCATCGGCAAATTCTGTAGTGATATTTTCCATTCAAGCATCTGCGGGAAAAACTGCGCCATTGCCCAATGCCTTTACAGCGGCAAGCCTGTTTCCAATCTTCCCATCACCATAACCAATTCCAAGGGAGAAAAAATCCCCATCAGCATCAGCGCCGCGCCGCTCATCGACAATGACGGCAACATTATCGGCGGGGTTGAAACGTTCCGCGACCTGTCTACCCTTACCAGCCTGCGCAAACAGCTCGCAAAAAATTATACTTTTGACGAGATCATCAGTAAAAGCAGCGTCATGCAACGCATCTTCAATATTCTGCCTGATATTGCCAAAAGCCCGAGTACAGTCCTGATACTGGGGGAAAGCGGAACAGGTAAAGAGCTGGTTGCCCGGGCCATTTTTCATGCCAGCCACAGAGAGGATAAACCTTTTATCATCGTTAACTGCGGCGCCCTGCCCGAAACCTTGCTCGAGTCGGAACTGTTCGGCTACAAGGCAGGGGCATTTACCGATGCCAAAAAAGACAAAATCGGCCGCTTTGCCGCTGCTGAAAAAGGCACCCTTTTCCTCGATGAAATCGGCGACATCCCCCAATCCCTGCAGGTGAAACTCCTGCGGGTACTGCAGAATAAGGTATATGAACCCTTGGGCTCCAATACGCCGATCTCAGCCGATGTGCGCATAATCACCGCCACAAACCGCAATCTACAGGAGCTGGTGCAACAGGGATCTTTCCGCGAGGATCTTTTTTATCGACTCAACGTGGTGAAAATTCAGCTGCCGCCCTTACGAGAGAGAAGAGAGGACATCCCCATATTGACCGATCATTTCATCAAGCAGTTCAGCGCGTTGCAGGGAAAGGATATCGTGGGCATTTCCAGTGCGGCCTTGAATATTCTCATGCGCTACGATTATCCGGGCAACATCAGGGAACTGGAAAATATCATCGAATACGCCTTTATTCTCTGCGACGGCGGCTTTATCCAGCCGGAACATCTGCCCGAACCTTTTTATATGACCGGCGGCGCACCCCAAGTGAAAGCTGAGCAGATAACGACCGGTTCACAGACCCTGGAAGAAATCGAAAAGCAGGCGATCTATCTTTCCCTGGAGAAAAACAACTGGCGCCGGATGGACACCTGCCGGGAACTGGGCATCTCAAAGGACACATTGCGCCGTAAAATTGATCGTTACGACTTGAAGAACCCCACAGGAGAGGAGTCGGACTGAGAGCTCTCTTTAAGGGAAACAGGTTCAACCTGAAATAAAAATAGCGAAACTCCTCTGTTGCTGAGAGAAATTCCGCTATTTTTAACTTAACACATCATGAGCAACTTCCCCTTCAGGAGGCTAAGCGGACAACGTCCTCGGCCTCTCTTTCAAGCGGATGATACCTGCTCATCCACACAATTTTCTTTCCTGCTCCTGAAAAGCGTCGGCAGCAAGAGGTGAGATGTGCGGGAAAATCAACCTGGTAATACTTGCTTTTTTTTTCCAGTTGTTTTTTTTTTCTTTTCCAGATCTGCCAACTTCGCCTGGCGCTCAGCAACTTTATCGCCAACCTGGTGCAGGGTGCGGGGACATGACCAGTCAATCCTTGCCAGACATCCTTCATGAACGTCAGCGGGACAACCGGCTACTTCCCAGCAGGGAATCAGCTTCAACAACTTCTTCAAACCTGGGATACTGATGCCCTGCTCATGAATCATCTTCCGCAGACAATCAATCCATCTGATATCATTTGGAGAGAACATGCGTCGCGACCCACGATGGGCAGGCTTTATCAATCCTTCAGCTTCATAAATTCGAAGCGTTCTCGGATGGACATTGAGCAATTTTGCCGCAACGCCAATGGGGTAAATCGGCAAATCAGGCCGTAAGGGCTGTATATCAGACTTCTTCCTGGCCATTTTCTTCTCCTTAGACTCTTTGTCCTGTTTTGCAGCTTTTGCGAGAGAGGTGGAGAAGAAATGCTCCCCCACCTTCCTTGTTCATAAAGCTGTTCTTTTAGTGATCCTCGGACAGATGACCTTTGAAAAGACGCTCACCCATCAAAAATCCCATGGCACAAAGAGACATACCACCTACCACAACCATAATCTCATGGAGGCTCGGAGTATATGACCACAGATGAGGCTGACCGACTATTCCCATTTCATGTAACTGGGGAACTATCATACCAACCACAACCAGATCATACCGCATAAAGAAAATACCGATAACGCTTGAAGCTGATGCGATGAAAAGGGCGTTTAAATTTTTAGCCCGTACAGCAAGAATAATACAGAAAGGCATAACCATACCCATCATGACCTCGCCGATCCAGAAATTCACGGCATATGGACCGGTCAGGATAGACATCATGGCCTCATATTTTCCTGGCGGATGGCCACTGACACCGGAGATCACTTTCCAGCAGGTGAAAAACATGATGACTGTCATCAGCAGGGCGCCCAATTTGGCAGTTGACTGCAGGGAGCTCTCAAGGGCCGGGCTCATTTTCCAGCCGTTAGCCTTGTAGCCGATCCAGTGGAAGAAGATGACCGCGGCACAACCTGACATCATGGCAGAGGTGATAAAGTAAATGGGCATGTAAGGTCCATGCCAGAATTCACGGCCATTGAGCAATCCGAATACCGCGCCGAGATTACTGTGAGCGGCCACACCGGCTACAACACCCATCAGGCCAAGATATCCGGCCTGTTTATGTTTGCCGGCCTGGAGCAGGGCAAATTCAATCAGCATGAAAAAGAGATATGCACCGTATAGGGTACCCATCCACCAGATGTTGGAGGTCAGGTTTGGTGAGATAACATTATAGATGGCCATACGCCATGGGTTTTCAATCTCAAAGGCAATGACCACAAAACCTGCGACAATTGTGGTAATGGCCATAAAAACCGAACGTTTGGCAATAGGCTTGAAAGCCTCTACATTAAATACATGGCCGATTGATGAAACAAGACACAAGCCGGTTGAGGTAACAACAAAAAAAACATAAACGGCGATCAGAAGGCCCCAGGGCACTTCCCTGGTAACGTTGTAGGTAGCATGATAACCCTGCAGGAAAGCATGCACACCAAAGCCGATACCGACGATCGCCAACAAGCCACTTAAGGCTATAGCGGCATTATAACCGCTGGAAGACTTTACCGACAGTCCTTCACCCTCTTGGGGGAGAACCTGAGCTAATATATTATTCATTGCATTCACTCCTTCGATTTTTTTCATGGATCACAAGGACATTCAACAAAAAATGTGACTAGGAAAAATCACTTTCTTCACGAACCGCATGAAGCACCGGTTTGACCTTGAGATCATAAACCGTATGGAGCGAAGCGCAACCTAGCCAAAAAACGAGAAATAATATGCCGTCCATTTGCTTCTCCTTTACAATAAGCGAGCATCTCTGCTCAGATCTTTTTCTCTCTCACTCTCCGGAACAAATTGGCGGATCTACTCCGGGAAGTTTCCTCTTTATCTGTCTGCCCACCTCCTTTTTAAAAAAAATAAAAAATGTGATCTTGAGAAATTCCATTATAAAAAATACATTCGTCAAACAATTACTATAAACTTGAAAACAAATTTAAAACAGGACATCAGCGTTGTCAAGAAAAAATATCAATGCAATTACGAATTAAGCTTAACATTGATAGATCATTTTTAGCCCTATTCCTTTCAAAAAATTCGCCGACAGCAATATCAATATTCAATATTTACTTTAAAATCAAATAATTATAACAAAAATGACCAACGAAAGAACCGGACTAAACTCACGAAGCAGAATAAGGCCTTCTTTTACGCCAAAAGCGCATCATGCGCCCAACTCAACAGCGAATAGGGCTCATATTGCGTCATACGTGTCAAATCATAACGACCACTCACCAAACCGGCACCGCACAGATAACAGCTCGTTATCACGGTAAAAGCAAACAATAACAAACTCTTTTTCACAACAAATCAACAAATGGCACACCTATTGCTTTATACACATACCATCAAGCTTGCTCTTATAGCCAAGACGAGAAAGCTTCTCCAAGTAACTCTTTTGGGTGGCGGCCCAAGGGGTTAAAAAGTAAATCAGAAAGATATACACTGTAATCTAGCAAAAAACAACACAGCTTCTTCCTCCTAGACCTGGCCCACCGGCCAGGTCTTTTTTTTATGCTTTTCCATGCATATAGCCGCTTTACCTTTCCGCAAACTTATGTTTATATCCAATAAATATTGCCTCAGGTGGTATACCTGTGGCATATTAACATCCACGGAAATTAGCGGACGCATAATGCGTCCAGCCCTAAAATCGACAAAATCACATTCCAGGAGAACTTTTTTGAAATATTTTTATAAAAATCTTTCTATCTGGCTCATTATCGGTCTCATCGGCATCGTTCTCATCAATGTTTTCAAAAAGCCACCCAACGACGTCATCCATGTCAACTACACGGATTTTTTAAAACGGATCGAACAGGGAGTTATTCCTGATATAAAGCTGGAGGGGAACGTCATAACCTGGACGAACTCCAATGGCGAGTCCTTTAAAACCGTTTCGCCCGAGAACCCGGAGGTCATCGCCCCCCTTCTTAAATCAAGGGTAAACATTGAGGTCCGTGAACCGAAGAAACCACATTGGTTTCTGCAGACCTTTCTTTCATGGGTTCCTTTCCTGCTCATTATTTTTCTCTGGTTTTTCTTTACCAAGCAAGGCGGGGAAAAAGGGGGCGGCGGAAAGGCCATGGCCTTCGGCAAAAGCAGGGCGCGACTTATTGACGGCCAGGAGTCCAAGATAACATTCAAAGACGTTGCCGGTGTAGATGAGGCAAAGGATGAACTGGTTGAAATTGTCGACTTTCTGAAAGACCCTTCCAGATTTTCGGACGCGGGAGCCCGCATACCTAAAGGTGTGCTGCTCTACGGTGAACCTGGGACCGGCAAGACTCTTTTGGCCAAGGCCATCGCCGGAGAGGCGGGCGTTCCCTTTTTTTCCATCAGCGGTTCAAATTTTGTTGAGATGTATGTCGGTATCGGCGCCTCCCGTGTCCGCGACCTCTTCAAGGAAGGAAAGAAAAAAGCGCCCTGTATTATCTTTATTGATGAAATTGACGCCGTGGGTCGTCACCGAAGCGCCGGTGGAGGCGGAGGCAATGATGAGCGTGAGCAGACCTTGAACCAGCTGCTGGTGGAAATGGATGGTTTTGAAGGCAACGAAGGGGTAATCATTATTGCCGCGACGAACCGCCAGGATATTCTTGATCCCGCTTTGCTGAGGCCCGGACGTTTTGACCGCCAGGTAATGGTTCCCCTGCCCGACGTGGGTGGGCGGGAGCATATCCTTAAGGTACATGCCAAAAAAATACAGGTCGACAGCGACGTGAACTGGAAGATTATTGCCAAAGGAACTCCGGGATTTTCCGGCGCAGAACTCGCCAACATGGTTAACGAGGCGGCCTTGATGGTAGCCAGAATAGGCGACGGCGGCAAAGTGACCATGGACATCATTGAAAAGGCAAAAGATAAGGTCATGATGGGCGCGGAACGGCGCAGCCTCATTATCACGGCCCAAGAAAAGAGGATCACCGCCTTTCATGAGGCCGGTCACGCCCTGACCGCATGGATGCTGCCCGGCGCCGACCCGGTGCACAAGGTAACGATCATCCCCCGCGGCAAGGCTCTGGGGCTCACCATGCAGCTCCCGGAAGAGGATAAACTTTCCCACTCAAAATCCTACCTCTTTAACAATCTCTGCATTCTGCTGGGCGGAAGAATCGCAGAGGAGATTGCTTTCGGAGATATCACCACCGGAGCCGGCAATGACATTGACCGCGTCTCTGATCTGGCCCGCAAAATGGTGTGCGAATGGGGCATGAGCGAAGAAATCGGCACTATTACCTTTAAGGCGGCAAGTCCAGCGACCGGCCACCCCGGCCCGATCATCAGCGAAGCCACTGCCTTAAAAATTGACGGCGCGGTAAAAAACCTCGTCAATTCAGCCTATGACACATCAAAAAAAATACTGAGCGACAACAGGAAAATCCTTGATGCCATGACCCAAGCCCTTCTTGATCATGAGACAATTACCACCGAGGATATAAAAAAGATTGTAAAGGAAAACAGCTGAAACGATACTTGACGAGCATACCCTCAGTATGCTAAGTATATGCCCGTTCACTCAGCGGGCCGTTAGCTCAATTGGTAGAGCATCTGACTCTTAATCAGCAGGTCCCCGGTTCGATCCCGGGACGGCCCACCAAAAATATCAAGCCTTTAGACTATATCGGTTTAAAGGCTTTTTTTGTTTGGTTATATGCCGGTTATATGAATTCGGTAAGTCTCGATCATTAAGATAACTTCCGACCTGCCTTGTGTTTCGCGATGTGGGAGGGAATGGGCGTATTTCGAATCCGTAGGTCACATGTTCGAATCCTTATCGGGCGCGCCAGTAACACCAAGAGTTTTCGGGTAATTCCGTAAACTTTTTTTTGTTTAACCGTTATTCTGCCCAACCCCTGTCCAACTTTTTAATTTTTTTGACCTCCTGAATGAATTCACGAAGCACCCCCCATTAGATCAATTCCAATTGTAATTCCCCACCCCGGAAAAAATAATTGTCGTTCATCACCCGTGATTGTTGACGGCCTCCACCCATTCATCCAGAAATGCCCGCTTTGTCTTGTTCTGCTGGCTGTCCTTGCCCTGGGTTCCTCTGCGTGGAACTTTGCTTTTTTTGCTAATTGTGTTGAACAATTATTTTCAACCATGTTATGAAAAGCTTGCACTATCAAACTGTTGCCCTTGATAAGATTGCATGGCTATAGATTTTCGCGTGGCAAGGTTTATCAACCGAAAAAAAGAAATCGAACGAGGATGCTATGCGTCAATTAACAATTGTTGTGCTGGCGGTGGTTTTAGCTGGATTTTATAGTGTTTATAATCCTGCCAACGTATATGCCGGTGATCCAGCCAAGAATATTGAACAATCACAGGAAGCTCAATTCAACCTTGGGATTATGTATGACCAAGGTCAAGGCATACCGCAGGACTACGCGGAAGCTGCCAAGTGGTACCGTAAAGCGGCTGAGCAGGGAAATGCAGAGGCCCAAGTCAACCTTGGACTCATGTATGTCCTAGGCCAAGGCGTTCCTAAGAATGATGTAAATGCTTATGCCTGGTTGAGTTTGGCTGCTGCCCAAGGAAATGAAGAGGCCGCAAAGTCCAGAGACTCTATTTCTTACCGACTCTCCCCAAAACAACGTAGTCAGGGCCAAGCCCTAGCATCTAAACTCCAAGCAAAGATTGGCAAACCTGCTGCTCAGGCAGAAAAGGCAACCCCTGCCAGTCCACCCACAGTCACCGCCAATGAGCCGCAACTTAAAACCCCCGGCAGCGTTGTTGAATCTACTGGACAGATTATTACAAAAGGTATCTTGACGACATTCGATATAAAAGCGGCAAGAGTATCAGGTTATAGCGACAAAGAGATTGCGTCTTATCTCGCTGAAAAAAACGGTTACGACTATGATTCAGCAGTCAAGGCAGGATACAACGATACTGAGATAGCAGAATTTCTTTCTGACAAAGAAAGCACCGAAGAGAGGGCAAGTATTGGTGAAGATATAGGATCACACGTAACCCCAGGCACTGAGCAGGCTGCGGGGAAGTCGGAGAAACCTTTTGCTGTTATTCCATTTTTTTTACTAATCTTGATAGGTGTTGCGATACTCTCCATTTTTTTGTGGATAAGACACAAAACCATTGCAGCAAAATCTCATACTCAGGATGAGAGCAAGAGCCATCGACAACAGACAGCCCCTCCCCACGAATCAATCAAGACCCATTATGACAGGCTCAAGGTAGCGCGAGACGCCCCACCAGAAGTGATTGCTGCCGCATACAGATCACTGTCTAAAATTCATCACCCCGACCGTAATCCAGGAAATGCGGAAGCCGCCACGATAATGGCGCTCATTAACGCATCTTACGATATTCTGTCCGACCCAGACAAACGACGCCAATATGATCTCTGGCTCCAGCAGCACGAAAGCGAGGCACACACAACCTACCAGACAGAAGCGGCACAAAAGATAAAAACAGGCTCCTTGTTTTTCGCTCAATTGTTGCGGTATTGGATTCCGTTTGGCTTGGCTGCACTCTTTGCGTTCATATGGTTGACCGACAAACCAAGCCAACCCCCGCCAGGACAAAAGCCTTATCTGGCTGCTCCACCCCCCACGCCTCCCCCGGTCAACCCACCATGGGTTAGACCGACTACAGCCCCAAACGGGCAACCATGGCCTACGTCAGCAGCCTATATCAAAGGGTACAAGCTACTCCATACAGACGGTCTTTCCACAGTAACCATCGATAATTCGCAAAATGATTCCGATGTATTCGTCAAGCTCGTATCGTTAGATAATCCACAAGTTTACCCTGTGCGTCAGTTTTTTATACCGGTCCAAAGAAAATTTAAAATGAAGAAGGTGACAGCGGGGAGTTACGATATTCGCTATCGTGATTTGGACAGTGGTGGATTAGCCCGATCTGAATCTTTCCGCCTCAAAGAGGAACAGACTAACAATGGCACCCGATACAGCAACATCACAATGACTCTTTACAAAGTGCGTGATGGCAACATGAATACCTTTGCCCTTTCTGAGGAAGAATTTTGATAGGTTGAAAGATGTTAGAGCGTGAGTGCAATTTTCCCTGTGGGGGCTATTTATTCAAAAGCTAAAATCGGGCAGGAATAGAATGAGTTATTGGTATTTTATTTAAAATGTAAAAACTCAAACTTAAGATCTCCTCTAATATCGGAAATAACAGCAGCAAAAGATCTCTAGCAAGAGGATAAAATTTCACCCTTAAATATTTCCCCACCCTCAAAAAGTCAACGCATCACCATTTAAGCAAAGTGAGGAAGTTTCCAAAATCAGGTCCAGACGGATTCAGCTAAAAAAGATATCCTCTGGCAACCGTTGGTTTGGAATCGTATACGATACTTGAGATACTCCTGAAGTAACCTTCATTCGGTTAGTTGCCAGATTTGATCGGAACTTAAAATTGAATTTTGTCAGATTAAATGTAGGGTTTTACACTTAATAACTTAACGGAAATTTTCGAATCCCTGCCCCACCATTGCCCAGGCAAGCCTTTCAGCCTGTTCCGCCTCGTTTCTTAGCCCTATATAGGTTTTCCAGTGCATCCCTTTCGGTTTCTGCGGGAATAAATCCCCGGTAGCCGCCGAACCACCAAGGCGTTTTCTTATTTTCTGAACTTTGATCAACAATCTTGAAGGTGTTTTTTCTTGTTGGCTTTCATAAGTCAATCTATAACAGTGTCGGCATAGAAAATACTTACCTGCCCCATAGAGAACTTCCACCCGCTTGCAGCATCTAGGACAATGAAACCATGTCCGATGGCCACCATAGTTGCAGGGTGTCCGGCTCAAAGAAATTTTCTGTTCAACCTCTTCCCATTCTCCGCCATGTGGCCGGTGACGGTAATCCAATATCATCCGGTCTGCTTCTATGCGGTAACGAATAGAGCCGGTTTGTTCACCACGACATGACCATGACAATGAGCCTATAGTGCCGGATCGAAAATAACCATGCTTTTTCAACCAGCGAATATCAATTCCGTGCTGACTTTCCGTTGTTGTTTTTGAATTCCACCTATACCAACTTCCTGAACCCTGCCCGCCCATAACTCACCGTTTATTTTTGTCGAAATCATTAGGCAAATACAACCTGTTAACTGACGATACTCATTTGAAATCCTTAACTGGCAAGAGATTTGTCAATTTTGGGAAACCCCGATTCATGTGCCGTTTCGCCCTTGGTAGTGTCTGATTCGACCTTTTGCTTTGCCGTTTTGAAGTCGCCGCCATGGTCGTACCTACGTGACACTCACAAGCCGGACGATTCCCCCTACCTGCTCTCTGGCAAGGTTGACGGCTCGTTCCCCTAATTCCTGGTCGTTCTCTCCTTCTTGGCGCAGCACTTTCACTTGCTCTGAACCAAAATCATAACTCCACCCCTTCACTGGCTTTTCGACCATATGTCCGCCCTCTGCTTCTACGATTCGGCGAAATATGGCAGTGATATTCGCACCGGGATTAACTTTTGATTCGATCCGCTCAACTCGTTTCAGTAAATCATTTCTCATTTTTTCACCTTCTCCTCAAGTCGTTTGATCCGTTCTGTAATGTCGGCAACTTCCAAGGCACCTCGATGAACCTCAACCAACTTGGCCAATGTCGTCGCTTCAGTCGGACCGATCTCACCAGCGCCAACAGCGGCCAATAATGCCGCGGTGATCTTCGGCAAGTCAGTTGCCGAGGTAATCGCTGGAAATTTGATACTTACAGGCCGATCCTTGGCCGGTGGTACGATTCTATCAAGGCATAATCTGAGGGCCGCCATATCACCGCCCAACGCGGCATCTATAGCCTTTCGTGTCAACGCCGACGCTTCACCCTCCAGCAACTCCAAAGCTGCCAGGGTAGCTCTGTTCTTGGCCCCTGCTGGCTTACCTGCCGGATTGCCGGATTGTCCAGGCTTGAATGGTTTGCCTCGCTGTTTTCTCACTGTATTTTCAGCCATGTTATAATACCTCAATGAATTGTCCATTTGTAGGCCGTTAAGGCTGTTGGGATTCGACGCCATTCTTCCCGCCAGGTTGATGGCTCAGATAACGCCCCGGCTCTTTTTTTGCTGCGCGTCTCTCCCCCTCCCCCTCACTACTGGAGGAAAGGTCAAAATCAAAATCAACGTCAACATCAACATCAGGTAGAGCAACCCTAGCCCCTCCCTATGGCTACCCCCTTGGCTACCCTGTAGCCACCCTAGAACGTTCAGCTTTTGCGTAGCCACCCTTTCGTCCGTTTTTTATTGCGGTCATCAAAGCAGTTCGGGCATTATCAAATTCTCGTTTCACTATGCTGTTGCACAATCTGCCGCCCTCGGTAAGCAACCAACCGCATCTGGCTAGCGTTGTGCGATACTGTTGCCATTGTGCCTCAGTCATTCCCAGACTACGGGCAATCAGCCAGTCATCATCAGGGAGTGTGCCTTGTTCATCAGACCACATGAGCTCAGCAATATGGAGCGCAATCCGATGTTCTTCATGTGACAGAATCGTCCATTCAATCGAAGCATGGATTTCATCAATCGGAATGTAAATCCTTGGTGGTCGCTTCATTTTTAACGGTGCCTGAATCAATATACTTGCCGACAACCATCCATCTTGAAGCATCGCTTGGAGAAATTCCAGCCGATCACGATCCGCACAATGACCGTGACAGCAATGGATATTGAAAGAGGGGTGGGCGGTGTCAGCGTTTACGATGAAGGTGGCCAGGTCTTGCGCGGTGTCCGTATGTTTTTCATTGAATGGGCAAATGATGTGCTGCTTGCCATCAACAACCTGCCCCAGGGCATACTCGGGTTTGATAGCGCCCACGATGTCGAAGCCGGGATTCTGTATCGCCCATGCCGCCAAGTCAATCACCTCACCGGTTTTTTGGACGGTGTAGGCATACGCCATGCTGAAAGCTGGTGCCAGTTTTTCCTGATTCTCTTTGGGTATAACGGTGGCCTCTTTACCCGATGCCGTCAGGTCCAGGCCCAGATTATCAATGACTTGTTGTGTCGAGTAGCGAGGGAAGCTGTTGACCTCAGTCAACGCGGTCATGACAGGTTGTTTTTTGAGATGATAAAAACCCGGTACGCGCAGGACTCGCGGAAGGTCACAACATGATTTGTCACCATTGAACTTTTTGGCAATAGCCTGCTGTATGGCCTTAAACCGGCCCAAGTTGCAATCATCCACTAACCAATAGAGATGCCAGCGCCCCGGTGATGATTCAACCCTCATGTGAGGTTTTAGAGCAGCAGTTGCCGGTTCCCAGGGGGAGCCATCCAAGTCGACAAAAAGCGCCCGGACTTTGACCACGTTCTGTTTCTTGCGGCCAATGCCATCGCCAGCATTGACCATGACATACACGCCACAGCCCTCTTTTTGCTTTTTAAGAAGAAAATCATAGGTCGGACTGCGTTTCATGTGCCTGCAGATGGCTTTCGTCTTGTTTTTCTTGTCCTTGTCATCAAAGAATTGAAACGTAATGACTTCATCCTTGCTGACGGTCAGGGCATCAAAGAATCTGTTGGCTATATCATAATCTGGCAGAAAGGCATCATTCATATTGCCCCCCCTTTGGACGGCCAGCATAATCGCCCCACATAATGTATCTTGTATGACGCAGTAACAGCGTTTACCCGGATAGTTTGGATTGTCACGCCAGCTTTACGCAATTCCAACACTCGCCCAGCTGGGTGCAACATATCAAAGTCGCGCCTTGCCTCAACGGTATCAATGAACCAATACCGCGGGATGTGATCCATCAGCTTTTGACGCTGGGCTTCGGATGAATTGCCGCAGGTATTGCAAGGCGCTTGTGAAATTTTGCGGGAATGAGTATAAGTAGCCATTGTTTTTGAAGCGCCTGCAAAATGTCGGGAGAGACTGAACTTGTCGGCGCTTTTGCGTTTGGTGATCATAGATTATGCCCTCCCTCAGCCCCGTGGGGTCAAACCGGATTCAACGAAAGCCTGCAAATCGATCAGCCTATACACAACTCGTTTCTTGCCGATTTTGCAGACAGCGGGGCCGGTGCCCTTGACTGCCCAGGAGGATAAAGTTTGGGGCTTCACGTGGAGATATGCCGCAGCCTCTGGCCGTGTCAAAAATTGATGCTGGTCTGATTCAAATTTTTTTTCCATGTTCAATCTCCTTATTGCTGCCAAGACCTGGTTGCGCGACCAAGTCTTATCAGCTCTTGGTTTTATCCACTCGGGCCACGAATGATTTATGTTGTCCTAAATATACGATCTTCTGCTGAAGAATCAAGTATAACTTATTGTAACTATTGATAAAAATCTGAATTTTAAGTTTATCTTAAAATTCCGATACCAATACGATTTTTCTAAGATAGGAGTTTAAAGAGTCAGGACGAGGCAGCTTTACGCAGTTTTTATGGTGGGGATATGAGGCTTGATATGAATTACGGTTTTGTTCGATGATATGCAATTAACACAGGGAAGGGATTGGCGCATAGAAGGGCCTGAGGCATTCATCTCAAAGAACATTTTGCCATTAGTCTGGCCCTGTTTTTCCCGGTTGCCTTTGCCGGGAATCAGTTTTGATTTTGATAGAACGAAAAAGCCGGTGCTCCTTAATTGCTCAGCATCCTTGGCTATCTTGTCATAAGCGGAACGCTTTTTCCCTAAAACCTTGGTAATGGAGTGCGACGGTGCATCTGCCTTTCCATCTAAAACGCGCAAGCAATCCAAGTATTCTGATTTACGGATTTTTGCCTGTTTGAAATATGCTTTAACGAACCCCTTGATATAATTCAACTGGTCTCCTAAATGGCCGTCCATGTCAACCGAGATGGTTATTTTGCGGTCATCCGGGATTTTTCTGGGATGCATGATCAGGGCAGTTGTTTCAATCACAGGCAGGTTATCGCACTCGATGAAGGCTTCAGATTGAGATTGATATGGTAGAGCCGGGTCTAACGGATAATTAAGATTGTAGTTTGCCACCAATCTCCAGCAGACTTCGGGAATCCATGGATAATTTTCTTTTTTGTTGTGCATGGCTGGCAACAAATGATTAACCAGAAATGCAACAGGCAATGGTGATGTTTCAGCGGTGAATTGCATTGGCCCGTAAAAGGTGTTAATCACCTCATTGGCAAACTTATTTATTTCTGGGTCATCATTTTCTCGAAAAACTATAAGCTCTTTGTAATCAGCCTGATAATCAGAATTCCGCCGCAAAAACTCCCATGCCCATTGCTGTGCCGTCGTGCTGGCGGGGTCAGGGTATTCAGCCACATTCCTCCAGTTTGGCAACCAGTCAGGTTTCTTCATAATTGTTTTTTCTCATGGCGATTATGCCGCCATCGTTTTTTCCGGCATTGCATAGACCGGAACTGAATGGAGTGGCGGTCCAGGATTCGTCAACAATGTATCGATTGCCACAACGGTTTCAATATCAAGCAACGTATCGCCGCAGACCTGGCAGACCTCAGCCGGGACATTTTCGATAATGACCGGTTTCCCGCCCAACGTGACCAGATGGTTAATCGCCTGCTTGACGTATTCGCCGGGGCATCCGTGGATAGAGCAATGTTTCATGATTTCGCACCTCTCTTGTAGGGGGTTTCCCAATGTGGCTTGTTTGGTTCATACACCGTGATAATAACCAGTTCAGGTAAAGTTGTTGTGCAGACTACATGCAGATCCCTCCCTTTATGCCCCTTGCCGCCAACAAGACAGCACGGGCCTCGATCATATTCCGGGTAGTTCTCCAGAATATGACAGTCTTTCAGCATGGACAACAACTCGGGTACGGTCACTTCATCGTTTCGCATTTCCTGGTGGGCATGCAAGGTGAACTTGACAAGTCTGGCCTTCGCCTGCTCCCTGATCCTGCCAACAATGGCCTGCTCGTCAAAATGGATATTATTCATTGTGCAACGCCACAACCTTTGGCGACAAATCCTTTGCCGCCAGCATCAAGGCCGATGCCCGTTCCATTGAGGCCCGCACCGGGTCAAGGTCAAGCCGGGCATAAACTTGGGTTGCCTGGGCAGTCTTATGACCAAGGCTCTTGCCGATGATCGCCAGGGACGACCCGCTGATCGCCTGAAAGCTGCCCATGGTGCGCCGCAGGTCGTGTAACCGCAAATCGGTCAGGCCAGCCCTTTTTTTCAATGTGTCCCACCCCTTTTTCGGCTCGATGTAATGACCGCTGGCCCCATCGCCAGGCAAAACAAAGATTGAACTGGCCCGTGCTCTACGCCACTGCAATATCTCCAAAGCCTTTACAGTCAACGGAATAAGCATCGGCTCGCCGTTCTTGGATTCGCTGGGAGGAATCCGCCATGTTTGCTGATTCAAGTCAAGGTCGTTCCAGCGCATGGCCAGGACATTGGCCTTCCTGGCGCCGGTAAACAGCGATAACAACACATAGTCCCGAAGATCGTTCGGGGTGGCCGGGTCGTTTATGGCCTCGAAGAAACGCCGCAACTCATCAGGGTTCAAGAACCGGTCACGTGGTATTTCCTTGAACTTCTTAACACCATGACAGGGATTGGCCGCCAATTTAACCTGATTGGAATTAAAGACCGTAGAGAGTAAGGCGAAGGCACGATTGGCGGTGGCTTGCGAGATGGAGGCCTTGCCACGCTGCCTTGGGCATTTCGTCAAACTGGCGTGCCAGGACTCGATTTTCTCCTTGGTGAACCAGGATAACCTTTTTTGACCAAAGGGTTTCTCAATATAATTCTTGTAGGTCGTAATATCGTTCTTCCATGTCCGCTTGTGGTGTTTGGCGACTTCAAGCCAGGCATTAAAGGCCTCTTCGAAAATCGCCTCTTCGCGGAAGGCCTTGGCCTCCTCGACGACATCTACGCCATCATTAAGCTGAATCAACAGCTTCAAGGCTTGGCTTCTGGCTTCGGCAATGGAAATTTTGGGGTATGTGCCAATGGTCTTTATGGCGGGTTTACCGTGTTTTTTACTCCAAGCCCTCAACTGGAAGGATTTTGTGCCGTTTGGGGTGATCTGCAACGCCAAGCCGGGTTGGGTGGTGTCCAGGGAAAAAAGACGCTTGGTGCTACCATCGTGGGTTATATGTTTTAGCCTTTCATCAGTAAAGTTAAACTTGTTTTCTGCCATTTTTATTGGCCTCCGGCTTGGTGTTCGGTTATATGCCGGTTATATGAAATCCATATAACCAAGGCTATTTTAATCAATTTTGATAAACATATTATCCTCGGTTATATGAGAAAAATCAAGTAAAATCAACGTATATCAATAGTCGCGTCAGTAGGTCTATCCTCACCCCTTAAGACTCTTAATCAGCAGGTCCCCGGTTCGATCCCGGGACGGCCCACCAGAAATATAAAGGACTTATCCATCATTTGGATAAGCCCTTTTTTATTTCATGTGAGTATCTGTGTGAGACTTTTGCCTGGCATGCTTGTAAACAGCTATTGCTTGTCTTTCAAAATCACCGATGCTGTGCAGGTAAATTTCCGTTGTTGTATGGTTCTCATAACTAAGGGGCTTGGAAAATACTAAATTACCGTTTATAATGTTTTCATATTTTAAAAGAGGAGGATTTGAGTATGAAGACATCGACTTTGGTTCGGAATGGAGTATCGCCAGAACTGGTGGGCTTGATTTCACGTTTGGTTG
>JAHIVT010000084.1 GCA_018816555.1 Pseudomonadota bacterium | reverse complement strand
GAACATGAACGTCTCATCATTGATGCATTATCGCCTGGAACTTGGACCCAACGCCATCTTTTCGATCCAATCTAAAGCAGCGATCAATAGCACCGATAACCGGACCGCCGCCGCTATCCTGCGCGGCAAGACCCTGTTCGGAGGGGACATCACTTATGACAAATTGGCGAACATGATCACCCGGGGTGCGGAGATCAGGACAACCAGACTGACCGACTCCTTCAGCTACCAGGACTTTAAAAAAGCCCAACAGGATGAGGCAATTCTCCTTTTCGCAATGGACGGCAAAAAACGGCTGCATATTGTGGTCGAGGAATGGTCCGTGGTCCCCAAGTCGGGTTGGCTGCTGATCTACCTGGGCTAGGCGATAATTTTTTCAAATCAAGAGAGGTCGAAAGCAAGATGGTCTTTGCTTGACTAATCTCACATGGGAACGGTCCCTGGTGGGTGATTAAGTAAGAGTCAACAGTCGAGTAGCCGAGGGGAATCTCCCCCCGGGCCACACCTAAAGGCCTTCGACCATGGCTTCGGTATGCCATGGTCACAAGCGAAAATCCTTACCCTCTCCACATTTTGGCCGATCTTGTGGCCCACTCTTCAACGGCCACAACCAAAATTTATACGCGGGTGCTTGCCGGCGAAAAGCAAAAAATGCTTTTAAATGCCTGGAAAGGATAAAAATGGTATATTTAATATTGCATTAAAACATAAAAGGCATATACATATAGTATGGAATTTAGATTTGACGAAAAAAAGAGTGAGTCCAATAAGCTAAAGCACGGGATAAATTTTTATGAGGTTCAAGGCCTTTGGGATGATTTGGACTTGCTCGAAATTCCGGCTAAAACAGTAGAGGATGAAAGCCGTTGTCTGGTAATTGGGAAAATCGGCAACAAACACTGGTCGGCTGTTATTACTTACCGGGATGATACGATAAGAATCATTTCTGCCAGGCGTTCCAGGGAAAAGGAGGTTCAATATTATGAAAGCTAAAGAATTTGACAAAAAATTTGAAGCCGGCGAGGACATGACTGATGATCTTGACTTCGCAAAAGCTCGACGGGTCAATCAAGAGCCTAAACGAGTCAATATAGACTTCCCTGCCTGGGTAGTAGAAAGGCTCGACAAGCAATCCAAAAGACTTGGAATAACAAGACAGGCCCTTGTTAAAGTTTGGATTGCGGAGAAGCTCAAAGAGGCTGTGTGAAGCCGAAACATGATTAAGGGAGACTGACCTGGTCAAGTGAAAATGGACACTTTTGTTAAGCGGTTTAACTCAGACTCCACTTTTTTGTGGTAAGATCATTATGAGGATTATCACTAATGACAATTCAACAACATAACCCTATGCACCCGGGGGCATTCATAAAGCGTGTATATTTAACGCCTTTTAACATTGCCTCTAATGAATTGGCCCGGAAATTACGAGTTAGCCCTGGTCTAGTTAGTCGTTTGATCACCGGAAAAACTGATGTTTCACCGGCAATGGCTTTAAAACTTTCCAAGGTGCTTGGTCGATCCCCTGAAAGCTGGTTACTGATGCAAGATAATTATGATCTTTGGCAGGCGAAGCAAGAGATTGATTTGCAAAATTATGAACCTATAGCTTTTGCTGTTTAACAAAATAAGGGTAGGAGAGCATTTGCAATCACCAGGCCGATGAGCTGCGGCCAGATCTACCCGGCGCTGGTCTCGATGCCGGCAAAACTGATGGCAAAATAGCTGGATCCGGAGCGGCTGCAGCGGTCGAAATGCCATCAAAAACTTGCTTGCCCGCTCCCGGGCCGGCGGTGATTGATCGCCTTTACCGTTCCACCCCTTTTTCTCTCTGCTGCTGCCTCTTAACCGTCACCTGTTGACCATTTATCGATACATGCAAACGGCGATCACTGGCCGCCCTGGTCACCTGCTCCACAAAATCCCGGCTTCCCTGCACTTCCAATTTTTTGCCGTACTTGCCGATAGCAATTTGCAGGGCCGCCACCAGAACCTCCTGGTCGGAAGATCCCGGCTGGATCCTTGCGCCGGCATCGAGCACCCATCCGTTTTTTAACTGATAGCGGATCCGGCCCCGCTTATCGACCTGGAATTTCATCCCTTGGTAAATCGGTTCTTCCTTGCCGGCACGGCCTATATAGTTCGCCTTGTCATGGATTGACGTACCCTTCCCCTGCCGTAATAATTTTACCGCGGTTGCGTTGCCGTTTTTGGCTTCCCGTTGCAAAAATGCGGTCCAGGTCAAACCGGGATATCTGTTGTCAACCAGTTCCCGGCTGCGGCCATACAGCAACCGGGCTTTCTCCAGGGCCTTTAATCGCTCCACCTGAAGGGCGGCATATACCCGTTTTTTCTGCCGCCAGTTTAGAATCGCTGAACTTTTGGCCTCTTGCTTCCGATGCTTGATATGAGCAAACACCCCCCGCAGCTCTGCCCGCCGTTGATCAGTGATTGCTTGTAAGTGCTCTCCCCGGACAGAACGGGTTTGTTTGCGCTCTTCCTGGAATTGCTCCCACAGCCTGTTCCGCTCAGGGGCTGGCCGCTGTATCGGCCCCTCTTGATATTGCTCCTTGGCTGCATGTGTGACTTGCGGGTCCTGATAGGCGCCGAGCGTTTTCTCGATCTTTTTCTTACTGAAACTGCGGTCAACACTGGAAGCCTTGACCGTTAAACCGCTGCCAAGATCCTGGATAACAAAACCGGCCCCGCGCGGCCGGATCGCCAGGCTGTATCGGTTGAATATTTTGTGCAACTCCGGCCAGGTGACACCATCTTTCGCTAAAATCTCTTTGATCCCCTGAGCTGCATTTTCTCTTATCCAACTGATCAAGGATTGTGTGCCGGTGTGAGCCTCTTTGTCCTGGGCTGGATTCATTGGTATTTCCCGGTTCGGCTGAATGCCGTTATCCGGCAACAAACCGAACTCTTTTTCCAGCTCCCGGCAGGCCTCGGACATCTTGAACTTGTCATAATACGGCTCCACATTGCGAAACGTGCCGGGATGGACCTTGTTGATCGCCAGGTGCAGATGCCAGTTGTTGGTATCGGTGTGCAATGCGGAAATCCGCTGGTGCTCTCCAAAGCCTATCCGCTCGGCCATCCTGTCCTCGATCTGCTCCAGGGTGTTTTTATCCGGCTGCTCACCTTCTCGAAAGGAAATAACCAGGTGGTAGGTCTTCTCGTTTCGGGATCTGGTGTTCTTTTTTTGGGTCGCCTGGATTTCCTTGATTGCCTCCGGCATGGAATCAAAACAGCAATTGCTTATCCGGACCACCGCCTGTGGTTTATCCATGTACGAGGTAAGCCCCTGGAGCCCGCTTTGCTGGGCCGGCTGGATACCCTTTTGTTTGCCGGCATCGGCAATGTAGTCGGTCAGCCTTTTGATGGATGAGGTATTTTTCGGGGTCGGGACCCGCTTGGCTATCATGTTTTTGCTATTATTTAATAATAAAAAATAATTTATACACGGTTCACCGCATCCTTGAGCTGCTGCTGGGTCTGCCGGATTTCGGCAATCAGCTGTTCAATCTCCACATTGTTTTCCATATCAATCGCCAGCTTGAGAAGATTACCGAGCCGGGCCTGATCGGCGTTGATCCTGGCCAGCTGCAGCACCGTTTCCACCTCTGTCCGGCTGGTTATCTCCTGCACCAGCCCGGCCTGTCTCATGTACTCGGATAACTTCAGGCCGTGGGCCTGGGCCAGCTCCAGCAGCCGTTTTTTTTCTGCCGGCGTCACCCGGATCGGGATCACTTGAATTTTGCCTGGTTTATTATTTTTGGTGTCCATTTGCCTTTGCATTTGTATGCCTCGCAGAGCAGGAACGTTGAGCCGCAGGCGAATAAGTCGCGCAATTGTATATACAATTGCACATCCTGTCTTACTTACGCCAAATAAAGTATACTTCGATCCATTTATTTTTGTCAATATCCTTGTTACTGCGCATTCATTTTGCTATATTATACAAGAATATTGCCGCATCAAAGATAATAAAAACTTTAATATAGCGGATTATATATATATGCCGAAAAAAAGCATGATTGAAAAGCTTCAGGAAAAAAGAGAGATAAAACAACGAGCAAATAAAGGGGTTATTGCCGTACTCGGCCATCAAGAGGAAATAGCAAGTGCCCTTGAGAAAGGCTTCAACATGCAGGAAATATACGAAGTGATGGTTGAAGAGGGCAAAATGCCTGTAACCTATGCGGCTTTTACGCGCTTAGTAAACAAGTACATCAAAAAAAAGGAAAATCAGCACAAAGGTGCTGAAAGGCTACCAAAAGGGTCAACGGAATCTAAGGAAATAACTGATAAGAAAAAACCACACATTTTCAATCCCGATGACTATGACAAAAAAAATCTTTTTTGATTAAAGGACATTGTATGAATTTGCATTTAACCCTTCAGGGTAAAGGTGGAGTTGGCAAAACTTTAGTATCAACCCTAATTGCGCAATATCTATTGAGCAAAGATATGACTCCACTCTGTATTGACACAGATCCGGTAAACAGAACCTTTTCCGGGTTTAAAGCAATGGACGTTAAACCTTTGGATATAATGGAAAAGGATCAGGTTAATATTAGAAATTTTGATAACTTGATAGAGATGATAATGGAAAGCAAAAATGAGTGCGTCATAGATAATGGCGCAGCTTCATTTATTCCGCTAACCGCCTATCTCAAAGAAAACGATATTTTTCAATTTTTGTCAGCGAATGGCTTCACCATTTATATTCATGTGGTACTCACAGGCGGTCAAGCCGTTGAAGATACCGCCAAGGGTTTAGATTACATTATTAAGAATTTTGGCGACTCTGCTCATACTGTCGTTTGGTTAAACGAGTACTTTGGGGAAGTTCAATACAAAGAAATGCCTTTCGAAGACATGCAGGTATTTAAACGGAACAAGTCAAACATTCTCGGGATTATCCCTATCCCGGAAATGTCGAACGAGACTTTCGGCGTTGATATAAAACAAATGCTTGAGGATCGAGTGACTTTCGATGAATATCTGGCTTCAGATGACTATAAGATCATCCCCAAGCAGCGGATTAAAAAATTCCGTGATACCATTTTTAATAATATCTCGATCGTTCTTTGATCATGGATACTGACAAAATTATTGCGGAGCTGGCCGTAAAACATGGGATCAAACTCAACAAGGAAGATCCGCTTTTTGCAGCAGTCTTTCTCAATAAAATTATCCTTGATGAATACGTTAACGAACTGGATCAGCATCTCGCCGAAAGCATCAACAATGTAGCAGTCAAAGAAGAGGTTACCTCCGCAAAATTACGTAAACTTCTTAATGATAACCAAATTAAAAATCAGCAAGAAATAGAGCGGATTCTAAATCAGTTTGCAGACAACCTGCAAGGGCGCTTGCAACCAATTAATCAACCGGCATCAACCATGAATAAACAGAGCAATTCGCCGGCCTGGTTGATCAGTGCTTTTTTGCTTGGGTTGCTTCTTGGCAGCCTTAGCGTGATAGTTTTTATTTAGTATATTTTAAAAGCGGTGATTTTGGGGGTGCAGCGAAGAGGCCTTGTCTTTTCCCTTCCGACGGAATATCACGGCGGGCACCGTATGAGTGCTTATGCTGGGGGAACAACAAGCGGAGCGGTCAGGCTAATTGATGGCTTCACCATATTCCCTCAGCTCACCAGCACCGGAAAACTTAATATTTAATCTTATGCTGGTCTAAATAGTACTTAAAAACTTTTATCGCAAAAAATGACCTGTTACCTTCACAATTTTCATCGATCACTTCGAGCAAGTCCTCAGGAAAATATAAGTTAATCCGTTTTTTTAATGATACATTTTTAGGGCGTCCAACTTTTTTTGTTGGTGGAGATAGTTCAGATTCATCTTTCTTTTTACTGCCTTTCAGAATCTTTTTATCATGTTTCTTAAAATCGCTCAGATCCATCCTATTTCCCTTTCTTTTTCTTTTTTGAATCGCTGGTGATGAAATCAACCAGGACCATAAATTGATCGTACACAGGCTTATATGAATAGGCCAGGAGTCCTCCCTCATCTATCATTTCCTGAAAACTTCGCTTTGTTTCAAATATAGCGGGGAAAGCCCTGCTCTTTTTTATTGGGAAAATTGGGTAGTCATAAAAAGCTGACAGAATTTTATCAATATTCTCAGCGTCTCCTTTGCCAACCTGATTCGCAATTATTGCAATATTATTATTGTGCTCTTTGATTTCATTAATAGCGTCGATACTGACCTGCAAATTAAGAAAATCATTGATAACCGGGACTAACACCTTATCAGACTGCTCCATTGCCTCCACAGCCCGTTGGTCAACGTGTCCACCCCAATCAAAAATTATATTATAATCTTCCGGGAATCTCGGGACCTCTTCATTATAATCGAGTTTGAGTAATTTTTTCTTCTCCAGAACTCTTTCAAGCGGAGAATAAATATCGTTCGTAACGACTCCCCAACCGAGCTGCATGGCAAGATTACAGGATATTGAGGTTTTACCGGTTCCCCCTTTGAAATTATAAACTGTTACCTTCATTCCCTTCTCCAACAAATAAACAAAAGTAATTATGACACACGATTGTGTCATATTATGTTTTTTTAGCGTAATCGTGTGTTAAAAACCACAATATAGCAGACTTTATCGCAAAGTACAGAACGTTTTTTATGTCCATAATCAGAATTGATTTCATAACCAAAAAACAACAACGAGATTGGAGGGACTTGCGGCCATTTTATTTGAGGAATGTTGTTGTATATTTTATAACGAATTTTAAAGATTTTCTGGATGATAATCTTTTTTTATATCAAATGTTTATCTCCATTAAATATGACTAATACAGGGTCATTTATGACATTTTCGGGGTTATTATCATGGATAATATGCCGTTTCCAGGGTGAAATATGACTAATGCAGGGTTATCTCTCCGGAAATATGACAGAAATAGGGAGAATGGTTTTATGATGAGTGATTGCGATTTTTAATTTTAAATATGACAAAAACAGGGTTGGATATTGAACTACTATTCGTCGCTGTCGATTTTTAACTGGAAGGGATGTATTTTTGAATGGAATTTGATTCCCTGTTTACACCGGAATTTGTTCTTACATGGGGGAAATAGAAAATTTCATTTCTTTGCAGGCCTTAATTATGACAAAAACAGGGTTTGGTTTTTTGTAGATTGAACTATGACATTTTCAGGGTGATTTTGTTGCTTGAGGGCATAGTTTAAACCTCAAAAGGAAGAGACTTCCGGAATTAACTATGACATTTCCAGGGTTAGAATGAGCTGTATTTTTTCCTATTATGACAAAAACAGGGTAAAATTTCAGACGCGCTTGGCTCTATGTTTTTTTTGTTCAACTTATTATGACAATATGATATACGTTTGTCATAATAAGTTGAAACGCTATTAGCCGAGGGATTTCTAAAATGAAAACCAGAGAATTAAAAGTACATAAAAGTAATGATTTAATTGAAGCATCCTACAAATTGTCGCTTCAGGAACAAAGGATCATCCTTTTGATGATATCAATGCTGAATCCTTATAAAGAGAAAGAATTCCAGACAATTAGAATTAGTATTCAGGAGTTTATGGAGTTGGTTGGGGTCACGGGGAAATCAAAATATGACGACGTAATGTCTATAACAAAGAAGTTGCGTGAACGAACTCTGGTGATCAAGAAACCGGAAAGCGACCTGATAATAGGATGGTTGTCCTCGGCCGAATATTTTAAAGGAAAGGGGTATGTGGAGCTGGAGTTTTCCCCAAAAATGAAACCGTATCTTCTTCAACTCCAGGAGCTCTATACTCCGTATAATCTTAAAGACATAATTAAACTTCGACTAAGTTATTCCGTTCGTATTTATGAACTCTGCAAACAATATCAGATGATAGGCGAACGGACATTTCAACTGGAAGTTTTGAAAGGGATTCTGGGGATAGGGAAAGATAAATATAAATTATACGCTGATTTTAAACGTAGGGTTATTACCCCTGTTGTGAAGGAGCTGAATAAAAGTACGGATTTATCCATCATGTATGAAGAAAAAAAGGAAGGGAAACGAGTAGCCACCGTTAAATTTGTTTTTTGCAAAAAGGGTATTACCACAAAGGAAAAGTTCACTCCGGAAGGCACCAATCCCGAACTCTTTAAAAGGCTGACAACATATTTTTTATTATCCAAAGCCCAGGCCAATTCGGTTATGGAAAAGTACTCTGAAGGAAGGCTGAAGAGAAATCTTTATTATGCTGAGAAAAAGTATAAAGAAGGCGGCGTCGACAATATCGGCGCCTACACTCTCAAGTGTATTAATGATGATATTTCTGATCAGAAAAGCCTTTTCAAGGAAGAAGAAAAAGAAAAAGACATATTGCGGATTCGAGCCCAAATGGAAGAGCAGCAGCTCGAAGATTTGGAGCGCAATTATTATATCCAAAAAGAGAAAGCAGCAGAAGATTACCTGTCGACTTTATCTGAAATAGAAATAGAAAAGATGCGAGACGAGATTAGTCGTGAAACAAAAAGTCAATACGGCACAGGAATAGGCTATGAAGTGATGAGCAAGAGAGCTTTTCTTGCAAAAATGGCTGAGTTGGCGGGATTCCCTCTTTTGGAAGAATGGATGGAGACTGAAAAGGCGAAAATGAATGAATAAATGACGAGAATAAACCTCATCTGGAAATGGAGATGAAAAAGAATGAGTGGAGAATACCATGGACAATCCATTAGGTAAAAAAATTGGTCAAATCCTCGATTCATCCAGCGGTTATTGGAAATCATGTGCCATCCATGCGGGGGTTAAACTCGACATTTTCACAGTCATTAACGAAGGCTTTTGCACGGCAAAAGAGATTGCCAGTCGGATCGACACCGATGAACGAGGCACCATGATGTTGCTCAATGCTCTTACTGCCATGGATCTATTGGTGAAGGAGCATGACCGATACGTTAACACCATGGAAGGGAAACAACTTCTGGTCAAGGGCTCCCCCAACTACTTGGGCTACATCATCCTGCACCATCATCATCTGGTCGACGCCTGGGCACAACTGGATACCGCAGTCAAGACCGGTGAGGCGGTGGAGAGCCGTTCCTATGGTGAGGAGAATGAGCGTGAGAGCTTCCTCATGGGTATGTTCAACTTAGCAGTGCAGAACGCGCCGCTAGTAGTTGAGCAGGTACCTCTCACTGGTTGCCGGCGTCTGCTGGATCTCGGAGGTGGGCCTGGCACCTATGCCATCTTCTTCTGCCTGAAAAACCCAGGACTCACCGCCACTATCTTTGATCGGGAAACCACCCGTCCCTTTGCCATGAAGACAGTGGAACTCTATAATATGAAAGACCGCATCGACTTTAACAGTGGCGATTTCACCCAGGATACCTTAGGCAACGGCTTCGATGTGGCCTGGCTTTCGCAGATCCTCCACAGCAATGGCCCCGAGGCGTGTCAGCGGATCATTGACAACACCGTGGCCGCCCTCTCGCCAGGCGGCAGGATCCTGATTCATGAGTTCTTTCTGGAGGAATCCATGGCCGCCCCCCTCTTCCCGGCCCTCTTTTCTCTCAATATGCTGCTGAACAATGGATCTGGCCGGTCCTATTCCTTTGGTCAGATTACCGATATGTTGCAGCGAGCTGGGGTCAAGAGTGTGGATCGTCTACCCTTTATCGGGCCAAACCAATCTGCAATCCTGGCTGGGACTTTATGAAGGAAACGAAGAGGTCTTCCCGAAAATAGGTCGACTGTAATAAAAAGCTGAGCAGAGGCTCAGTGAGGTGGTAAGGTTTTAATGGACACTTTCTTAAGAGTGGATTTATAGTTCGTGACGAGGTGTTCAATGAAAAAGAAAAGACAGTGACCTGATCAAGTAAAAATGGACAAGATCAAAAAATCCTTTCTCCCCCGGGGCGGGATACCCGCCACCAAAACTTGCCGACCGCGATTGGGTGCTCAATCCCGCAGATACCTATATAATGTGGGCTTGGAGATTTGCATGGTTTGACAGATTTCTTTTATCGAGTGTTGTTTACTTTCGTGCATACGCCGTAAGGTTTTTACCTTGTCAGGCGATAATTTCTGTCTACGACCGCCTTTTCTTCCTCTTGCCCTGGCTGCTTCAAGACCAGCCAGGGTTCTTTCCCTGATCAAATTTCTTTCAAATTCTGACAAGGCTCCAAAAATATGAAAGATTAAACGGCCGCCGCTGGTGGTTGTGTCGATTCCCTCCTGCAGACTCTGCAAACCGATATTCCGTTCAATCAATTTTTCGATAATTTCAATCAGATTTTTTAGGCTGCGGCCTAAACGATCCAGTCTCCACACAACCAGGCAATCCCCTTCTCGAGAAAATTTCATTGCATCCGTTAACCCGGGGCGTTCGTTTTGGGCTCCGGATATTTTGTCTGTAAAAATTTTCTCACAGCCGGCTTTTTCCAGAGCATCAGTTTGCAACGATAAATTTTGCTCTATAGTCGATATGCGGGCGTAACCAATTTTCATTTTGGTCCATCAAATAATTTTTATTTCAAAAAAGCTTCAGAAGAGTAAAGAAACTCGTCCACTATACCATAAAATATTACTTAGATTTTGTATACGGGTTTCTTTACTTGTTTTGGCGGGAAATGATGGGATAATTGTTGCTCCGGTAATAAGTAAAGAAAACGGTCGTTTTTGTTACTCGCAAAAAAGGGGGAGTTGAACGGAGTCAGGGGGGGATTTTTATTACACACTCCCCTGCCCTTTATAGTAGAAAGGTGGCAGGCCTCTGTTAGTCCATATAGCAATGGTCATAGTCAAGTCTGAGTCGAGGGATGCCCCTAGCCACGGGCTTCCCCTCTTGCCTTAATTAGCTCTCTTGCTTTTTCCTCTGCCGGTCCCAATATCATAAGCTCTAAATTCTCTATCAGGTGCCTCTCGTTACTATAATGAAACGGCTTCATGACCCATGGAAATTTTAGAAGGGTATGAAACATTCCATACTCTTTAGTTTTTTCATGAAGAATTGAAATGACCGGAACAGAGACGAGCGGTACGATAGTCGCCAGCTCGTGCGGAACACTACTAGGATCAGTAAGGTCTACTACAATATATCTTGCCATCCGAGCCAGCAATTCGATGGTTTCAGTGAGATCTCGGTTTTTTGGCCCTGGAAAATCGAATAAAATTGGCACGAAGTTGTGCTTACGAATGTTGTCCCTTATTGCATCCAGAATTTTTTTTTGTTCTATAGTAAATCTACCCAAAATCAAAACTACCTTAGAGGTTAACGTGTCTATTACATAACGAATTTCCTGATTTGCGATAATTAAGTAAAGGAATTGGGCAACCCTCAGATCATCTACCGTGATGGACGGTTCGGCAATTTTTTGTACGTATTCCAATGGAAACTCGTCCTTTAATTCATAGGGATTTACTTCACTTTCGTCATCGTAATCAAGGCTACCCCTCCAAATAACAAGATCACGCTGGTTGGTCCCTAATAAATTCACATTCCAGCTAGAACATCCAAAAACATTACAACCTTGAAGCGTGGCCTTCTCAAAATTTGTTTCAATTAGAATAGCTCCACTGAGGTTCGCTTCAGTTAGGTCTGCACTTTCAAACCACGCTTCTCTGAGGTTTGCTTCCCTTAGGTCAGCCCCCCGGAGTTTGGCTCCCTCACAGTTGGAGTTCCAGAGGTTAGCTCGCCATAAATTTGCCCCCGTCATGTCAGAAGCAAATAAGAGTGAACCTGTGAGGTTAGTATCATTAAATTGGCATTCGGTTAAATCGCATTGGCTGAGATCAATTCCGACAAGGTTGGTGCCGCTTAAATCAGCTCCGCTTAAATCGGGTTTGATTTTCGGATGCTCCATCCGCCACCTATTCCAAAAGTCTATCCCTTCTCGTAAAAATTTTAAATGTCGCGGGTTTGCCATGGGCATATTCTCCTTATACTTTGCTCATGCCGCACATTTGCACGCAGAAATTCCGCCTTGGTGCCACTCCACTCTTTGGCAGCATTTGACGGTAGTTTGCAGCCGTCGATGGCAAACATCTCCTTGTCCATGGAGGAGATAAAATCCGAGATGGTGGTGAAATGGGGCCGACTGTTGGCAGAAAGGGCCATGAAGAAAGATGACATTCTCCTCGCAGCATTGGTCAATCTTGCGGCTGGAGGTGATACCCCGGGAATAGGCGAACAGGATGATTTTTAACAGGATGCGGGGATCAAAAGCCGGGGCGCCGGTTTCATCGTTTTTAAACCGATGGTCAAAATAGGCGAGGTCAAGCTCGTGGTCGATGAGGTGGTTCAGGGTGAACTCGAAGGTGCCGGGCTGGATCTGTTTGGAAAATATCACCGGGATGAGCTGACCTGGGACAGAGGAATAAGGTTTATATTTAGCCACTGCAATACCTCGTGCTGAAGTTAAGCGGTCTTACTCCTTTAGTCTGTTGTAAAATTACAATAAAACAGCCCAAACTGCCCGTATTTTATCAATCTTTTTCCTTTTTCTACAGGCTCAACGTGCAGTTCGTTGGAAACTTTGGAGCGTAGCGGCAAATATTTCCAATGGAACGCTTGGTTAGAGATTTTTTGGTAAATTATATGAAACGTTTTCTTGGTTTACCGTGATATATTTCTTCGCTTTGAGATTATTAATAACAGTCGCCAGCTCATTCTCTTCTAGTTTCTTAGTAAATAGCGAGTTAATGGTATTTGACAGAGTTTTAATTTTTCGTGGCCTCGATTGTCCACGGCCAGCCAGATTTTTCACAATAGCATTTATTTTCTCGTCATTATCAGTTGTGTTTGATATTCGGAGTATTGGAATTTCAGCTAGATCGTTGACCCGGTTCACCCTGATTTTCTTACTCCGCAAATGTTTAACAAGCGGATCAAAACCAGTGTCTTTCGAGACGATATGGTAGTAACCATCTTTGTCCTCCGATGATAGTTGGCCAAGGTAGCAAGCAATGTGAAAATCTAAAGCATTTGGGCCATTACCAGATATTTTTATATATCTGGCTTCCTTCCCAAACTCTTGAAGGGCGCTAGCCATTTCAAAGGGTATTCTGACTTGGTTTTCACCGACAAATACGAGAATATTGAAAGGGTGCTTCTTTAATATTTCTAAGTTTTTTGGCTGAATATTTTCAAAATCAATGAGAACGTAATTAGTTGGTGGCACGTAAATTTTTCCTCATTTTAGTTTATTATTCTCAACAAGTTAATATCAAGTTTCTTGATATTTACGCAAAGTCAATTTCAGCCATTTTTTTAGGGAAGTACAGTACTATTCCATTCAGGGCAACGCTTTGCAAGGAAAATAACGATTAGGAAGTGAAGGGGAATTTGGCCAGTACCTGGCAGGTTGGTGGTTTGCTAATGTATGACCTGAATACTCTGTTGAGATATGATTTGGCAGGGGTATCTTATGGAACTTTGACCTTGGTCAAGATAACTTCCTCATTTCGATGAAATTGCGAACTCGAAAATTTCACCAACTATAGGGGGATTATGGAGATAGTAGATCTATCAAGTTTGAGAATGCACAAGAGTGGTTAAGATTGGCAGGTCGAAGTTCAAACATAAGTGGCAGGGAATTTTCAACAATCACCTGCCACTGTTAAATTTGACCTTCTCGCAGATTTACATCTCAACAGTGGGCAGTTTGTCACCGCTAAGATCTTCGAATGCCAAGATTAAGCGTCGGATGATCAAAGACAAGCTGTTGTGTCTACAGCTTCAGCTGCAGAATACTCTTCTTATTATGACAATATCTCATATAATCTTCACTTGAATTTGATCCGTCTTCAGTACAGGATTTATCTACTAATCTTGCGTGATGCGTCTCACAAATCTAGGATTGCAACCGGGGCAGTTCCAAGAGCAAGATGGTACCTCCTAATCTGCATCTTCGGAACCAATAAAAAAGGCAGGTTTTGACGCCTGCCTTAACTTCTTTCTGAAATGTAGGAGGGACAGAAGTTATTTCTTTCTCCTTCTCATTGCAATAAGTCCAGTGAAACCGCTACCTAAGAGCCACACTGCACCGGGGATAGGAGCTGGTAAAGGTTCTGCCGAAAAAGATACATTAAAATCATTAAAGTAATAACCATTATTCACTAAAGTAAAAGTATCATTTATCTCTAAAAGATAATTTCCTGGATCCAAAGTTCCAATTATATTTTCAACTGAAATGCTAGAAGGATTATTAATTAAATAAATTCCATTATCCATATTTTGAAGTAAAAAAGAAGTTTTTGATCCTTCAGAAGAATTCGATTCAAATGAATATGAATATGAATATGAATTGTCAGTGCTAAAAAATAAATATACAGTAGAACTTGGTGTCCACCCACCATAGTGATCACCATCTGCGCTAATATATCCATAAGCAGATAGTGATAAAGCATCAGTCGTTGCCGAAATATTTGAATTTTGATAGGCATTAATATTATATGGTTCGTCCCACTCAGATCCCGGGTAATTCATTGATTTAAATTCATTAAAGATCCCTATCGTATTACTCATAGTAGTGTAATAACTATAGTTTATTTCAGCAGAAACAACCCTTTCAATATTGCTGACAACTAATGATGCACTACTATCATTAACAAAAAGCAAGGGGGAAATTAATAAAACACAGCAAATGGTTTTCTTCATTTTCTTTACTCCAACAAGGTGTTGAAAAGTAGCCAAATTTTTTACTTTTCAGATATTTTTTGATGCCATTTTGGCATCTTTTTCAGTTTCTCGCTTGTCTTACTTAGAGCTTATCTTATCAATTAGATCCTTGACCAGGGAAACTAATAAAGTTGCCTTCACTGTCAAAGACAGCCTCTCTGGGAGTCTTCTCTCTTGGCTTTCGCTCCAAGGCAGCCTCGAGTCCTTCTTCGACATTCCCTTATCTTAATTGTAAATCTCTTAAGATATCGAAACCTAACCCTAAGTGCCTCCGTTTCATCATAGTTTTCTAACCCTAAAACTACCAAATGTCAATAATGAATTGCCGTTCATTTCCTGCATCTGCAGCAATATCCATACCGGCGTATAATTATATCAAAATTTGTTGGTTTACTATGTGATTACAAGATGTTGCGAGTTTTTTATGCTTGCTAGGCAGCATGGGGCAAGACAACCGAATTCCGGGAATATGAACAAAATTGCAAATAAAAACGGAAATTTAAAATTAAGACGAAGATAATTAGAAGGATTGCCTGGTGCAAGGTCAATCTCCGGCAGGCAAATGTGAATTGAAGATGTTCCTGAGGTAGATTTGCCTACAAATTTCTGGAATATGGCGAAAATAATATAAGGTCTGTCCTAAAAATATGACACTCCCCTCCCCTTCAGGTTGAGATAGTTTTTTCTTTCTCAATGCTCAGTCAAAAAATATTCACCTGCCGGCGATCCACGTATTTTTTTTGTCGCACTTAATAAATTCATGTCCAGGGGTTTCTTCGTGGCCCCGGAAATTGGGCAAATTTAAATATGACAAAAACAGGGTGGAGTGATGAAGACAGTATGCAAGCCATGATGCTGCGATTTATCGTTTCCTTGTTCTTAAAGAACTCAGAGTGTTCTCAGTAACACAGGATTGTGTTATTTTGTGTCAAATTATGCTTTGAAATATTTGCTCTTATTGTTCTCAGTCATGATCCGGAACGTGATTTATTTTTCTGTTCCGTGGAAATTGGGTAGATTTAAATATGACAAAAACAGGGTGGAGTGATGAAGACAATATGCGAGACATGATGCTGCGATTTTCTCGTTTCCTTTTCTGAAAGAACTCTGCTTGTGTCGATAACACAAGATTGTGTTATTTTGTGTCAAATTGTGCTTTAAAATATCTGCTCCTATTGATCTTTATCAGGACCCTGGTAGTGGTTTCTTTTTGGATCCGGCAATTGGGAAAGTCCAAATATGACAAAATCAGGGTGAAACGGATAAACGCAATAGAAAAGGAATGATGCTTCATTTGCTGTTTGTGTTAAATAACACACGATTGAGTTATTTTGTGTCAAATTATGTTTTAGAATATCTACTTGAGTGGCGCTGAATTTGACCCTGGTCAGAAGTTCATTTTTCCGTTCCGGGAAATGGATAGATTGAAATATGACAAAAACAGGGTGAATAATTGAAGACAATAGGTGATTCATAATGTGTCAATTTTATTTATTATTTCACTTTTCTGAAAAAACTCAGCTTGTGTTAAATAACACATGATTGAGTTAAATTATGCTTTTAATCTAGACTTAGATTGTGCCGGAAAATATTCACCCCGCCCTACCCTATCATGTTGAAGGAAAAAGCAAGTTAGTATGGGTTGGTTCACTTGAAAATAGAGATTAAATCAATATTATGAGCGAACAAAAACAAGTTCGACAGGGACCAGTCTTGAGAATAGTCAGCTTGAAAGGCTTTTGCACTTATCACCTTATTTCTCATTTTTCCAACAGGTCTCCCCTGCCCCAGGTTAATACAGGTTACTTGAGCGATTTGCCAGAACGATATCGACCATCAATCTATTGTTTATCAAAAAGGATTTGTACAGGGCCGACCATCATCGGATCAGGATAAAATTTTTAAATATGACAAAAACAGGGCGGATTGTTCAACCAAAACTCAGCAGCATTTTTTAGAAAACGATTATTAGGCAAGAGATGACGAAATGCCACGTTCCCTTCCAGGCATCAGGTGTTTCTCGTATGGCAGGCAGGAGGGACAGGGTGAGGTGTAATGACGTCGCTCTCCCCTACTCTTCTGCTATTCCCAAATGAACTTTGAAGTATCTTTCCATTAGTTTATTAAAGGCAGGGTGACCTTCAGCAATATTGAGATTTTGCATGTTTTGTAATTCTTTTTCAGGGATAAGGTTTTTTATTTTTTTAAAAAGGTCTCCAGAAGGATTGGCGAGCATCTCTTCTATTTGGAGCATCAAAATCCCCTCTTCCCTTTTCTTTCTTGCTGCCTGAAGCTGGAATGCCAGTTCTACGTCTTTCTGAACTCTCGCAAGCTCAGTCTCCATGGCTTTTTGTTTTCTTGTTTTCCATCCCGGTGGTGTATCCACATAGCCGTTTGCCAGATTGCTCTTTAAAAACCGGAATGGCATTGTTATGAGGTTATATTGCTTTTCGGGATTTTCTGCAGCCAATCTCTTTTTATACTCTATGGCCGCTGCGGTTCCATCCAGGATATCCTGGATCCACTCCCTTCCCTTTTGGATATACGCAACGAGCATTCCAGAATCCAGTTTTTCCCATTCTGTCAAATCCAGCCTTTCCAGCAGATCGTCAAGGGGTAGGCTTGGTGGTGTAGCATCAGGTTGTGGTGTGTTATTAAAAAAACCACTACAACTTATTGGTGCACCATTGGAGGGCGCAACGGGTAAGGGGTATAACGGTGTAACAGTTGCTTTTTTAGGGGGTACACCGCTAGGTGGCGCAACGGTTATGCCACTTAATGGCGTAACCGTTGCGCCGTAGTTAATCTCTCTCTTCAGCTCCGAATATAATGCCATACCAAGCGAGGTGGCATTCATCTTATAACCCTGCTTCACCTTCTTCTCTTCGCGGGTTAATGGAGTAACTGAAATCAGATTTTTATCGATAAGACTGGGGATAATTTTGCGAGCTGTATGAAGGGAAAGGTCTAGGATTGAGGCTATTTCTGTAGCGGAAATAAGCAAAATCATCCCTTGGGGGATTGTGTGTAACCTGTCATAGAGAAAAACAAAGACTTTGATTTGATTTTCACTGCGTAATAATGTGCCAAGTGTATTAAAAGAAAGATGGATTTGCGCCCCCGTTGCGCCATATTGTGGCGTAGCGGGTACGCCAGTAATTGGTGTATAGGTTGTGCCTGGATATTGCGTAGCGGTTACGCCTTTGTTTTGAATAACGGTTGCGTCAGTAGGTTGCGTAACGATCGGTTTGGCTGGCTGTGTAACGGCTGGGTCGGGATCATACTCAATGGTCTCACCGTTGAGTGGCGTACCGGTTACACCATTAGGTGGCGCATGGGTGAAATCCTCGGATGAAGAGCTTTCATTGTCACCATGGGCGATAGCCTGGACCTCAAATAATGTTAGTCCAAAACGGTTTATGCAAATATTGGATTTAACAGAGTCGTCGGGTAGGGAATCGATTTCAGCCAACAGCTTTTGTGCCTTTTCCAGGGAAAGGGAAGATGGAGTGGGTGCAGCATCAAATATGCTATCAAAACCAGCTGCGAGCTCATCTCTTTCTTTATTTCGAGCAGCCATAATGAGACCTCTATCAGGCAGTGAGCAATGTTCCGCCTTGCTTAATGCGTGTTAGCACTTCAGTTCGAAGTGCCCTGTAATCATTAGCCAGATTAGATGTTTTGGCAGTGTCCTGAACAGCCAGTCCTCGAGACTCCGCTTTCTGCTGCACAGTTGATCGTGTTAAGACTGCCTCAAAAACATGTTCCCCATATGTATCTTTGAGACGTTTTTCCATGACTCTACTGACATTGGTTCGGCCATCATATAACGTGACCAGAATTCCTAAAGCTCGGAGATCGGGGTTTGCTTCCATACGGACTTGATTGATACCTTTTATGACTTTGGTAAGGCCGGTCAATGCGAATTTGCTGCCGGAACTGACAGGTATGATATACCAGTCTGAAGCGGTTAATGCGGCCTGCACATAAAAGGGGAAATGGGGAGGGGTGTCTATTATCAGATAGTCGTATTCACCATCGAGGTTGGCATGGCTGAGTCTTGATTGCAGGCATAAAGTAGGAATCACATACCTGCTTTCTATTAGAGGTGTATCTTGCAGATCATCGGATGAGGGTATTATGTCCAACCCAGGAATCTTCGAACTCGTTATAAAATCGGTTAAAAGTCCATCCTTTTTCATTAGTAGATCATAGACTGTTTTCTCTAAGTCTCTATATTCTTCAGGAGCAGATTGACCCAGAGTTTGGGTTAAGTCAGCCTGAGGATCAAAGTCAACTGCGAGGACCTTAAAACCTTTTTTAACAAGTGATGCAGCGAGGTTAATAGCAACTGATGTTTTTCCGCAGCCACCTTTTCGGTTGCAAACAGTCATTCTTTCACATCTGGTTTTGCTCTTATTGGACTTTACTGACACCATTGCGTCACCTGTATTGTTAGCATTTATAAAGAATATAGTTATCTCTTATGCCACTAAGTTTCAAATTGTCAAGCAATTCCAGTTAAATAAAGAAAAATTTTATTATCAGTTATATTTTTCGAGGGAATATTTTGTCTTAAACCCCTGTGTTTTTCCTTTTGAAAATCAACAGCAAAACGGGCTGTTAAAGAGTATGCGAGCAGGATAACAAGTAGAATATGCTGATTTTATTGAACTTATTGAGATATTTTAAGAGCCTTATTTGTGTTAAATAACACACAATTATGTTATTTTATGTTTAATTACGCTTAAATAATTTCGCTCAAATTGAGCTGGAAAGCTTTTACCCCATGATCTCTGCCCAGGTTGACGAATAATGCTTGATAATTTTTGATTCAATGGAGTAGAAAAGTAAGCAGAAGGGGACTTGAAATATTTCACATTAACAAAATGAGAGGAAAAGGAATGAATAAAACAGAGTTGGTTTCTGCAATTGCTGAATCAGCCGAAATCACAAAATTAGCTGCAGATCGTGCTTTGGTTGCTTTTCTTGATGCTGTTACGAATGCCCTGCAAAAAGGTGAGAATGTTACCATGGTGGGTTTTGGGACCTTTTCTACATCTGAGCGCACTGCTCGTGCAGGAAGGAATCCGCTTACAGGGAAAGAGATACAAATTGCGGCAAAGAAGGTCGTTAAATTTAAGCCAGGGAAAGCTTTGGCTGAAAGTATTAAGTAATCAGTTCCGGTGAGGGGAAAGGCAACGTATTAATGCTTGCCTTTTCTCCAGCTTTCATTTTGCAATAAATGTCCTCCGTTACGGCCCCCCGCCCCTTATCATTTCAATTTCAATTTTTTCGGTCTTTATGGAATAATTGTTAAGAGAGTTTCCATTAATCCCGGCTATCAATTCAGGGTAATAAAGAAAATATTTTTTGACACAATTAAACATAAATTTGTGGCAAATTGTGTTTAATTGCACGCAATGAGATTATTCTGATTTCTCGGTATTAGAAGAAGATTGAATAAATGGGGAAGAGGTTGGAAAGCCCTTCGCCTTTAGTTGATTTCCTGATAGGAACCCTGAACACTGTTTTTCCTCAAAACATCTTTGCCCTATTTTGATTGCCTCTCATTGTACCGCTCAAAATTAATTACAAATTGTATAGTACGTTTAATCATTACGAGAATGTGCTCGAAAATTTGAATGGTTGAGGTGAAATTTTCTGTGTGTTATTTTGTGTTAAAATATGCTAATTTGTGACAAAAAACACAATATTGATTTGAGCATAATTTTACATTAAAAAATGTTTTTTTATGCCAGAAAATCAAAGGTGAAATATCACAACTTCACTACCATCAAATTATACTGGGTGGGGTTTTGTTCAAGGATGAACGGATTGATTACAGAAGGCAAATGATGGGGCAAGCAAATCAAGTTCCCGATCGTCAATACCAAATCTTCTATAAATTTCACGCCAATTTCTGGTTACGGTTATCAGATGTTTAACAATTTCCGTGGCAGCTTCTGTTGGTAATCCGAATCTCGAGGAGTGACTCAGTGCGTTCTCTAAATTTGCTTCTCGACCCTGACCCCCAACCGACATGGCAAGTCTGAAACTGGATCCTATTCCGAGTCGAGTAAACGAAGGCACAATGTCATACGCTGGAGAAAGAGACATTATGTCTCCATTAAAGAGCATTCCATGGTTTCTGGGATGATCATCCGTGTTCCGCACTAAAATATTGAAAACCATACGTCTGAAAAGCTCATGAATATGGATTGGAGCCATGTGGCGGCGCATGTTATCAGCGATGGCAGAATACTCCCATTTGAGCTGGTCTCTTTCGTCCCACTGCATAAACGAGAATGCACTTATGAAACCTTTTCTTTTCCAGCCACTCTCTGACTTTTCCCGGTCAAATCTCCGAGTAAGAAAAACATCTTTCCCGCCTGTCTGAATAAGATGAACTTCAGGAATTTGTATTCCGCATTGTTGCGCCAGCTTCAGGTTCGCATACTCAATGCGGGGGATATTCAACGTGTCGTCTTTTGCTGGGAATTTGGCAATCCATAGGGCCTCTTCCCATTCAACAGTACATTTCGGGCGAGCACCGCCCATGCTGGTTCCCTGGCGGAGAAGCTGTACAAGGTGATGTTCTGTTTCTTCACCCGCCTCTATCTTGCCGGCAACCTGTATGATTCGATCCAACTGGTTAAAATGCGGGGGAACAAGTTCAGGCTCAGGGGCTTCAGGAGAACTGCGAAAATCAAGGTTTCCCACCCGTGTGGCATTGCCTGCCAAAAGAAAATCAATTTCCGAAAGAGCCTCCGGAGGGAGTTTGGCATCTGCCGCAATTACCAGTCTACCCCAGTAATCCGGGGATGCATCACGAAACGCTCCATACAAACCACCATTTGTCGTAACTTCCCTGGGAGTCTCTGCCAAGGGTAAGGCTATGGGGTCAACTGGAAGAGCGTTTTTTCTCGCTAAATACTTTCGGCCATAGGCAAAGGAACCGATTCCGGCATCACTATCGTGAGTGAAAATGCCGGCAGGGACTGCAACTGTTTCCTCTGGGAGGTAGATGAAAACAACAACTTTCTTTTCTGCCATGATTAAAAATCCAATTCATCAGAGCTGGATTGGCGAACCCGATCAGGTAAACGTTTTCTCTCTTGAAAGATGCCAACTTCATCCTGCTCCGGAACAGCGATATTCAAGAGGTCCTTGTCAAGACCCAATACCCAGAGAGCAGAGGCAAAGACGGCAAATGATACACCTGGATCGCCTTTTTCAAGCCGTGCCAAAGTTTTGCGGGTAATAAACATGCGAGAGGCCATGTTTTGCATGGTTATTGACCGTCTCTTTCTGGCAATTCTGATACGTTCACCCAATTGGCTAAGAGATTTTAAAACTGCCGGAGGAAGACTTTGCTGAGCAAGGTTTTTTTGTGTCATATTTTACTCTCTATTTGATATATTGAGTATAATATGACTCATTGTTTAAAAAGTCAAACGCATTACCTGATAGAGCAATTAATGAAAATGGTTTAAGGGTGGGCTGCCGGGTATGGGGGCTTCCAAAAAGAGACAGCGCGGGGACCGACTGTCCACCTTGATTCCCTCACCGCGTAGTGAGGGTTAGGGAGCTGTAAGCAGACACCCTGCCCGTCAGGGAGAGTGTCATCCTTAATGTGCAGCTGTAGGCGAAAGTGTAACTAAGCGGAACAAAAAGAAAGCCGCCTTGGGCGAGCGGCCTTCTTTCCTTGTGTGCGGCTTACTTTTTATCAACTTCCCGCACTTGGAGGGTAATTTCAGGGGTTGTCGGGAAGTAGTCAAAAGACAGATTCAAGCTACCGTCTGCGTTCTCAAAAGCGGTTCCGATTCTGGTCCAGAAGGCTTTTTTCGAGCCTTCAATTTTTTTTGCTCCTACAATCTGCAGAATTTTTTTAGCCATTTCTTGTTGCTCCTTTATTGAAGTTATGGGGTGAGTGTTTGGTGACCCGTTTTTCAGCAGGAGATAAAGGAACAAAAGCAAGGCAAAGATTTTAAAAAATTACTTCCCTTCCGTCATTTTTTCATATCGCACCAACGGCTTGGCCTTGTTTTTAGTGACGCCCTGCTACAGTGGTCACGTCGAAAACACAGAGCCAGTAACGGAAATGAGTAACTTAGAAAGGCTTAATAAATTATAAGAGGGGAGGGGGGTAAAAAAGGAAGGTTGAGAAATCGGGCACCAGAAAAAGGGGCTGCTGACTGCAGGGAAGGCTCTGCTTTGATAAACCCGACACGAAATTGCACACTCCCCAGAGGGTCTCGAGAAAAAGTCAGTCGGCACAGCGGGGAAAAGAGTCCCTGGCCGGCTTTCTGGAGGTGGAGCGTGGTGGATTGAGACGAAAGCGGTTAACGGGTGGGGCAGGGGGCTTGCGGTGTAGTATGCGGAGCAAGGGGGCCGAGGACACCAGGCCAGAGCAAAAGCCTGGCCTGGTGTAGTGGTTTTGATGATTATGATCAGTCAATTTCCCGGGTGCCCAGAATATAGTCAGTGGTCTGTTGTGCCTGGGCTGCGGTATCGAAAGCCATTTTTCATCATCAAAGAAATCACTATTTGCTGACATAATCGTATGGTTTTTGATGTTTTTTTTATGTCAAAAATTAACGGATTTTTTTGTAGGTGTTTCAGCCGGGACTTCACTGAGAAAAGGGAGGGTATTGGTTTTTGAGCAGAAAGAAGTTAGGCGGATTTAGAGGAAGATTTTAAGATCTGCAGGAGATGATTGGGGCAGGGGAGGAGGGCATGGTGGCCAAATGTACAGTAGGAGTAATTAAGCAGCAAGTCAGTGAAGAAACCTCTGTTTTGAAATAATACTTCATCTTTTCAGCTCGCTTACTCATTGAGTAACTATTTGTTTGACATTGGCACACTCAATGAGTAAAATTGAATATATGAAACCTAATGAACTAAAAAAAATAAGAAATGGCATGGGTGCCAGGCAGCAGGATCTGGCAAAAGTATTAGGTATTCCGATACGGACCTATCAAAATTGGGAGCAACCGGAAGAAAGCCGGGAACATCGCAGGATACCGGCTGAAATTGCAGATCGAGTAAGAAGTCTGGCCGAGCTTAAAGCCAGCCAAGGAGGGACTGGATACCCGGTAAATCTAATCTGGTTGCAAATTCCATTGAGACAGGCGGAGCTGGAAGCTCTGAAGCGCAAGGCGATATTCGAAGATAAAAACCTATCGACATTTATTCGTGAGGTTATTCTTGCAATGATCTAAATCATATCAAAAATTGGATTTTTTACGTATAAAGGGCGGCTACCTAAGATATGCCTTCTGTTCGCCTGAATGTATGTATTTGTTGTAAACTCCTAAAGTTAATCGGTTAACTCACTCCCTTTTGCTGTCGCATATTCCCAACATTCCATAACCCCACAGCGAATAACTATCTGTTTCCCAGGGGAAATGGACTCCACATGATGTGCGCATGTCACACCTCCATGACGAATTGTGTCTCTCTTTTACAACAGTGTTTGCATTCGCAACCAATCAAATTGTGTCCTTCCACGCCTTACCTGGGCATTTATACCTAATCAAATAGTGTCGCTCTTTTGCCACTTCTTGGGGATGATGGGCCATGGCCCTTGTGCGGCGGTGTTGAAACTCTTGGTATAGAAACCTTTGCCAGCAAACATCTTCCGGCAAAAATCAACGCCCATGTCAATGCCTTGATTGAAGAATAGCCCAAGAATAGCACGGTAAACGAGCTGGTCGTCGGCAATCCCGGCAGCGGGAAGACGCATCTTGTATGCCCCATCGCCCTGGAGTTGGTCCCATATAAGGCATAAGTCTATGATGCACATTATGCACAATCTGTTGGTGCAGAATTTGCTTGTAGTCAAGGATCTGACCCTTTCCCAGGCCAGCAAAAGGCATGCTATCATACCATTATCATTGATGATACCGGCTATGTTCAGCAAAGCCTGTCGGAAATGGAGGTACTTTTTACCCTCCGGGCCGACCGTTTTGAAGGGAGCACTGTGATGTTGACAAGCAATCGGCCTTGCGGCCCACATGATTATAAATGGAGATGCTGCTGTAACTCTTTTGCCGGCAAGAAAGAACTTTTAGCACGTCAGTGATTAACCACCTCAGCGGACTGGTTTTTACGCGGGGGGGAATGCGATTAAGCGGAAAAGATAGTTAAAGCCCAACACATCATAAAAGTAGATGCGGGATCGCAAATAGAGAGAAAAAAGAGTGGGGCATTGGGTGGTCAGAATTCAGCCTTGCAAAGCTTTTTTTATCTCCTGCTTAAAGGAGGCTTGGTCAAATATTTTTGTGGTTTGGATGGAATCTTTCTGTTCCAGGGCCAATTCAAAAAAAACTTGAATAAGGCTGGATCGAGTTAATTTGTAACCAGTTTCTTTTCGGATTTTCTGGATTAACTCTTCTTCGACCTTTTCCAGAAGGCGACTCGGCGCAGAAAAATTGGCCTTCACAACTTTACCATCGGACATTTTTTAAAACCTTTTATTGACAATTAAAATTGATAGAGGTATTTTTTTAGGTAATATTTTACCCACCAGAAAAGAGCCGTGTCTAAACATTAACGATAATTCAAAAAAAATCTACAAACTTAATGGTTTGCGATGATCGAGATAAATGAACACCCAACAACCGAACATAATCGAAGGACAATAAGCAAACTCCGACGAGAGCTGGGCAATATCATCCTGGACACGCTTCAGGACCCCTTGGTTGAGGATATTGCCCGAAATTCCGATGGTTGGCTTTGGATAAAAAAGCAAAGCCAGCCATGGGAAAAAATTGCTGAACTAAACGACATCCAAACCGAAAACATATTGCGGGCTGTTGCCAGCAGCTTGGGGGTTACCATTACCCCGGATCAGCCTTATCTGGACGGGGAACTCATCATTGACGGCAGCCGAATCCACGGCAACATCCCACCGGAAACCCGCCGCCCATCCTTTACGATCCGCAAACGTCCTACTCTCATATTCACCCTTGAGGATTATGTAAAACAAAACATCCTCATTCCTAAACACCTTATTATCCTTCTCTCCGCAATTCAAGACCACAAAAATATTTTTGTAGTCGGTTCCACCGGCTCCGGCAAGACCACCCTGGTCAATGCCCTTATCGATGCGGCCTCCAAACACACGCCGGAAGACCGTTTTGTGATCATCGAGGACACCGGCGAAATCCAGTGCGCCGCCCCCAACACCGAACAGCTTTACACCACCCATAACCGCAATCTTGACCAATTGGTTAAAGAGACTCTGCGCATGCGGCCCGACCGCATAATTATTGGCGAGGTCCGTGGCAGCGAGGCTTTGCACCTCCTGGAAATATGGAACACCGGGCATAATGGCGGAATAGCCACGGCGCATGCGGACAGCGCAACCCCGCAAGCCGGGCTGGACCGGATGGAAATGCTTGTCGCCCGTGCCAACTCCAAACTCAGCAACAACTTCATCCGCCGTCTAATCGGCTCAACCGTTAATGTCATCGTTTGTATTCAAAACACAAAAGAAGGAAGGAAGATCAATAACATAACCATTGTGGAAGGGTATAGAGATAACGAGTATCAACTGAAAATGCTTTGAAAGGAGAAAGTGAATGAAAATGGACAAAAAAATATTACTGATGGCCACTGTAGTTTTTGCCCTGGTTCCCCAGGTGGTCCATGCCGCCGCCAGTGGTGGGGGGTTGCCCTGGGAAGGTCCTCTTACCACAATTCAGATCTCTTTAACCGGTTCAGTTGCCATATCAATTGCCCTGATCGCCATTGCCGTGGCAGGGGGGATGCTTATTTTCGGCGGCGAAATCAATAATTTCGCCCGAACGGGCGTCTACATCACCCTCGTCCTTGGCTTACTTGTTATGGCTAACAATGTGCTGACGAGCCTGTATGCGGCAGGAGCCACTATACCGGAGGAGCTTGCAATAAGTACCCAAGCCACAGAAATCAACAGGGATTAGCCATGTCTTCCGACCGGCCCCGCGAAATTTATATCAACCAGGCACTCTGCCGCCCTGATCACCTTTGGGGAGCGGAACGAGAACTGGTATTATCCGCGGCTTTAATCGCAATCACTCTGATTTGTCTGGCCTTTAAATTTTGGATCACCATCTTTGCCATGATCTTTTGGGCGTTGGTTTTTACCGGCCTCAAAATGATGGCCAAAGCCGACCCCATTATGTCGCGTATTTACCTCCGGCATATCCGGTACCGGCCATATTATCCGGCTCATTCGACACCGTTTGCCGATACAAAAAAATCTTTCCGAGGTTGGTAGTGAAAGCACTGAAAACATATCGCAGCAAAGCACAGGGCTTGTCTGATCTGCTGAACTATGCCGCCGTGATAGATGATGGGGTAATCCTGCTCAAATCAGGCGCTCTTATGGCCTCCTGGATGTATACCGGTCCGGATACCGCCACCCTGACATTTGAGGAATTAAACGGTCGCTCAGCCCGGATCAATAATGCCCTCCAGCGCCTTGGTACCGGCTGGATGACTCAACATGACGTTTTCCGTGTTTCCTCAAAAAAATACCCTGCCGAATCGGCTTGTCATTTCCCTGATCCGATTACCTCGGCCATCGACGACGAACGACGACAGTTATACACGGCTGGTGTGCATCACGAAAACCGCATGGTCGTGACATTAACCTATCTCCCGCCCACCGTGGGTAAATCCAAAACCACGGCACTCATGATAGATAACGATGACGAGTATAACCTGGTTGGCATAGGCGGTAAAAATATCGCCTATTTTAACCAGGCTTGCCTGGAATTTGAGGGGGTTATGTCATCAGTCTGCAACATGACCAGGCTGCATGGCCATCCGGAGATAATAGATATCCATGGCAATGAGGCTATTCGGGACGATCAACTCCGCTTTATCCATCACTGCATAACCGGCGACAATCATCCTATTAACCTGCCTCCAATCCCTATGTTTCTGGACAGTATCATAGGAGGGCAGGAATATCATACCGGCCTGCGGCCGATTATCGGCGATAAACACATCGGCGTAATCTGTATTGACGGATTTCCGCAGACGTCTTTCCCGGGGATTCTTGAGGGCCTTGACCAACATCAATTTGAATACCGTTGGAACAACCGCTTTATCTATGAGGATCCCACCGAGGCCATCAAGCAATTACACAAATATCGCCGTAAATGGCAGCAAAAAAAACGCGGCTTTATCGCCCAGCTCACCCACAATTACAATGCCCCGGTTGATCAATATGCGGCGCAAATGGAGGCGGAAACCGAAAACAGCATAGCCGAGGCCTCCAGTGGATCCGTATTGTACGGATATTATACCAGCACCATTGTCATCATGGACAAGGACAAAGAGGTGTTGCAAGCCGGCCTGGATGTCATACGAAACTTTATCAATAACCTGGGATTCAACGCACGAGTAGAATCCATCAACACAGTAGAGGCATACCTTGGGTCTTTGCCGGGCCACGCCACGGAAAACCTGCGTCGGCCCATGATCCACACCCTGAATCTGGCCGACCTGCTGCCGATCAGTTCGATATGGCCAGGACATGAATTTTGCCCAAACTCATATTACCCGTCGAACTCTCCACCTTTATTAGTGACCTCAACTACCGGTAATACCCCGTTCCGCCTGAATCTGCATGTCGGGGATTTGGGGCATACATTTATTTTTGGTCCTACGGGGGCAGGTAAATCAACGCTTTTGGCTATCCTTGCCTCTCAATTCCGTAAGTACAGAGAAGCTACCGTTTTTATTTTTGAAAAAGGGTATTCCCTTTATCCCCTGGCCTCGGCCATCAAAGATGCATGCCATTTTGATATTGGCCAGGACGCCGCGGTCGAGTTTTGCCCCTTGGCAAATCTCGATACAGATGCCCAACAAATCTGGGCCGAAGAATGGATCATCGGTTGTCTTAAATTACAAAACGTCACAATCACACCTGAAAAGCGTAATGCCGTTAAAACCGCCCTGCATCAGCACCAGCAAGGCGGTGATAAATCATTCCATGATTTTGTCGTCAATCTGCAGGATCGGGAAATGAGCATGGCCCTTGAGCGATACACGGTCAATGACTCCCAAAACTCCGCCATCCTTGATGCGGAAGAAGACACCCTCAAAACTTCAAAATTCAATGTGTTTGAATTGGAACACCTGATGGAAATGGGGGATGACATGGTCTTGCCGGTCCTCACCTACTTGTTCCAAAAGATTGAAAAATCGCTTTATGGCCAACCGGCCATCATCATCCTTGATGAAGCCTGGATAGCCCTGGGGCATGAAGTTTTTCGCTCAAAAATCAGGGAATGGCTCAAGGTCCTGCGTAAATCAAACTGTGCTGTTGTCATGGCTACACAGTCCATTTCGGACGCGGCAAACAGCGGAATCCTGGACGTAATCAACGAGTCGTGCCCGACCAAGATTTTTTTACCGAATGCCACGGCAAAAGACGAGTCAAGCGCCAAACTGTATGCCCAGCTCGGCCTGAACAGCCGGGAAATAGACATCCTGGCTAAAGCTACTCCCAAATGGGATTATTATTTCCGCAACCCGGTCGGTCGGCGCATATTTAATCTGCAGCTCGGCCCGCTTGCTTTAGCCCTGGCCGGGGCAACCGGCAAAGAGGATCTTACCAGGATCAGAAAATTGCAAAAAGAGCATGGCCAAAATTGGGTCGCACATTGGTTTAATGAAAGGAGTGTATCTCATGATCTGTAAAAAAACTGTTTGTATCTTGCTGGGAATCGCCACCGTCTTGCTTGCAAATGGGAGTCATCCAGCCAGCGCCTGGATGGCCACGGAATTTACGCAGATCCTCAACAACCTGGAGTTGGTTGGAATCGAAGGTACCGAAATAGAAGCCCTGGCACAGCAGGCCGAGCAGCTTATGAACGAAGCAACGATGATTGAAAACCAGCTCAAAAACTTGCGCACCCTGGAAGATAATCCACTGGCTATGATTAATTCCCTAGAGCGATTAAGCGATATTGTCCAACAGGGCCAGATCGTGTCTTATGCCGCCCAGAATATCGATGCGCTATACGCTAATAAGTACCCTGGTTATTCAACATACCTCAACCAGGATCTCTCATCCGCTGTCCTGCAGCAAAAACACCTCGATTGGTCACAGAGCAATACGGACAACATCAAGGCGACCCTCAAGGCATCTGGGATCCAGGAACAAACACTGCTGAACGAGCAAGGCCGGATGGATACGATCGTCAATATGTCCAAGACCTCTGAAGGTCGCCTCCAGGCTATCCAGGCCGGGAACCTGATAGCCGCAGAGGAGGTGGCAAGCCTGCAGAGGTTGCGACAGCTGATCATGGTTAATAATCAGCACATGGCCAACTACCAAGCCCAGCAACAGGACAAGGAGGATGTGAATGCGGCCAAGTGGCAGCAGGTCACAGGCGGCGCAACGACAGTCTTGGGCAATGAGCGCAGCATTATAAACGATTTTTGAAATTTGAAAGGAAAGAGAGAAGATGATTGAGAAAAAAATATTATTGGGGGCTGCCGGCGGAGCTATTGCTCTATCAATTGCTGTCGCTGTTACTATTAATATCGTCATCAATGACGGCAGTGAAAGCCAATCCGCAACAGGTAAACAATTATCATGCACTGAGCTGCAAAAGGCTGTTGATGATATAGGAAATCCCGGTTTTGATCTATTACCGGGACTCATTAAAGAGGCAATCGGTATGCAAGATAATACTTGCAACGTAACCGGCAAGGATTGGTCCATTGTCAACGGTCAGGTGCGTAGACAAACAGATCATACAATTATTGGTAACGAGCGCAGTATTCTGGAGGATTTCAAGTGAATACACAGAAACTCCTGACAATTGCTGCATTATCCATTGCCTTCGTTTTGGTCCTTGTTGAGATGTCTCTGGCGGATGTCCCGACAGATAACGCCATCCAAAGCATCATGGATACATATCGCAATACTGCGGCCAACTGGTCGCCCGTCCTGGAGGGCTACGCAACTCGCATATTTTGGATATTGGCCTTGATTGATATTGTGTGGATGGCGATTATGCTTGCCCTCAACCCCGGAGAGTTTGCAGATTTCACCGCGAATCTCGTTCGCAAAGTAATTTTTATCGGATTTTTCTTGGCATTATTGCAGAACGGGACCACCTGGGCCGGCGCAATTGTCCGGTCGTTAGTCCAGGCTGGTGGAGCGGCCAATACGCAAGCAGGCGGTACCCCCAATGTAACACCCGCTCTTATTTTTGACACCGGCTTCACCCTTTGTGCCCAAATTTTCCAACAGCTGAGCGTGTGGAGCCCTGCAGACAGTCTGGCGCTTGTGATCGGTGGCATAATTATCATGATTTGTTTTGCTCTGATCGCGGCGATGATGCTGCTCATCTACGTGCAGGGTTACATCATTATCTATGCAGGCGTTATTTTCCTCGGGTTTGGCGGATCAATGTTCACCAAGGACATTACCCTCAAGTATTTACAGGCCGCCCTCGCTGTGGGTGCAAAGTTGTTTGTCATGATTTTGGTTGTCGGCCTCGGACAGACGATCCTTAGCCAGTGGACGGTCAATTTCACCGTTACCTTACCTCAAATAACCCTCTTTATCGGGGCAGCCATTATCCTCCTCGCTTTGGTCAAGGCAGTCCCAGACATGGTAGGCGACATGATCAACGGCTTCAGCTGGGGGTCTGGGGAGTCCTTGACGCGAACCAGTATGCAAATGGGTAAAATGGCGGTTGGTGCCGGCGTCGGTGCGGCAGCTGGTGCAATCGGCGGCACGATGGCTGTAAGCGAGGCCGCAAAATTGGCCGGGGCCTCAGGATCCGGAGGTATGGCAAGCACCATCAAGGGCACTGTATCCAACCTGGCCAAGGCCGGTGCTCAGGATGTCGCCGGCCGACTGGCCGGGCAGAATAGGGGACTTGGCACCACGGGCGGCCGCATGTCCGCCCTGCTCAAAGAACAGCGGTTAACCTCCTCCTCCGGCGGCAATAAACAAGAGGATATCAAGGACGAGCCCTATTACAGCTCAGCGCCGGATCTGACAAAGACCGGGTCCATCTATAAGGATGAGGCTTGATTTTGCAATCACCCCTCCGGTGAGCTGCGCCCCGATCTGCCCGGCGCTGGTCTCAATGCCGGGAAATCTGATTGCAGAAATCGAGGAGCCAGAGCGGCCAGAGTGATCACAATGCAATCAAAAAGTCGGTTGCCGGCAACCTGGCCAGCTGGTGATTGATTGCAAAAAACAGAAACTCCAAAAAACAAAAGGTAAATAAAAATGGGCGATAAATCACCATATCTGGCAGCAAGACGCGAGTGGGAAGAGCGATATGGCTGTTTTGTGTCTGCGGCTCATTCCTGGAAAATTACCGCCACCCTCAGCCTGATAATTGCCCTGGTCGCAACGGGAGGGGCCATTTATCTGGCAAGCCAAAAAAAAGTTACCGCCTACATCGTAGAGATAGACAAATTCGGGTCTATCGTCCAGGTCCAACAGTCCGGCACGTCTGACAAGGCAACAACCAAAAAAGTCATAATCGCTCAATTAGCCGGGTTCGTCAAAAAATTTCGTGATGTCAGCCTGGATGCTCAGCTGCAGCGGCAAAATGTATTTGACGCCTATGTGTTTTTGCAAAGGAATACCCCTGCTTTTACTAAGGTTACTGAATATTTCAAAAAAAACGACCCCTTCGAAAGGGCAAAAAAAGAAACGGTATTCGCCGAAATTATCAGTGTTTTGCCACTCAAAGACAATGCCTTCCAGGTTGAGTGGCGAGAGACCATTATGGACCGGCAAAGCGGTCAAACATTAAGCATCAGTAATTACAAATTGGTGGCTTATACCTCCATGTCACCGCCAACGGATGAAGGCAACATTCTGAAAAACCCGACCGGGCTTATTGTCAATGATCTTAACTGGTCAAAGGAGATATAACGTCATGCTCAAGACAATAATCATTGCATCCATGCTGATGATCTTCCCCTCCTTGGCCGTTGCCCAGGAAGAGGCCCCTTTGCTGCAGCCTGCAGAGGAACCGGTCCACCTGAAACCGGCAACACCGCATAGAGTAGATCCCTCCAAATTATACATATCACCCCAAAACGCCCACTTGGACAAAAAAGGGGAAAAAGCAGTGCAATTGGCAGAAGACTGGATCAGTAGGCCAGTCTTGCCGACAGTGGAGGATAAGGATGGCGCCGTGGTCTTTACCTTTGGCACTACTTTGCCGGTTGTCGTGTGCAAGCCCTTGCGGGTTTGTGTGCTTCAGCTGGAAGAGGGCGAGGAAATTATTGATCCGCCCCGTTGCGGTGACACCGCACAATGGGAGATCAGTCCATCCAAGCCGGATGACCGTAGGCAACCGCATATTTACATCAAGCCGCTTGATAGCGGTTTGACCACCAATCTTGTTGTGGTCACAGACCGGCGGACCTACGTGGTGGCGTTGAAATCAAGAAACGACAAATATACCCCGATGGTATCATTCCGCTACCCGGAAAACGAGGCACGGGCATGGCAGGAACACCTTGCCGAACAAGCCCGGCTCGAACAGCAAAAACAGCAGGACAACCAGTTTAAATCGGGCGGTCAGTCCTTTAACGCCGAAGATCTTGATTTTGAATACATCATCAAGGGCGATGCGAAATGGAAACCGCTTCGGGTGTTTAATGACGGCGTAAAGACCTATCTCAAAATGCCGGAAGTTATGAAAATGTATGAAGCTCCGGTACTCCTGGCCGTCAACGATGGCAAGGAAGCCCTGGTAAATTACCGGCTCCATGGTGACATGTTTATCGTGGATCAGCTCTTTGATAAGGCGGTCCTGCTTTCCGGCGTGGGAAGCAACCAAGCGAAAATTACCGTTACCCATGATGGCAAATAACAGGAGGACCAGAAATGAAACATATCCTGTTACTGGTGGCTGTTTTTGTTCTGGCCGGCTGCGCCACCAAGACGACCAGCAACTATATGCCGGACAACCTGCCGGACAACAGCTATGCGATTATTGCCCACGATATATCTCCCATCATTGCCGAATATAACCCGGCCAAGAGTATCAGCTTTACCTTGCACCGGGATGATTTCGGCCGCCACCTGGCTAATGACCTGGGCCAGCTCGGTTATGAAATCGTGTTTATTGGGCAAAACGAGCGACAGCAGGAAAATCAAAAAGAAATACGATATACCATCGACTGGGCAGAACCTGGATCTGTGTACATCGCCCTGACCATCAACAACCGGCAACGATATACCCGGTCATATACCGTTGACCAGAGCACACTTGTGGCAAACAAATCAAAGATGATAGGTGTTTTTGATGATTGATCGATTATCGCCCGAGAAATCACCTGCAGGGATAAAAGTCAAGCGGTTGAACCGCCTGCCCCTGTTTATCGTCTTTGTCTTATCTTTAATGGTTTTGTTCGCGTTTGGCTACCTGATAACCCAAAGCGGAAAACGACAGCAGCGGGTCGAAGAAAAAACTTATCTGCCGTATGCGGATGATCAGACACCAGCGGAAAATCTGCTGGCCGATAAACCCAAATTCGGGGTAATCGCCGCGGAGCCGAGAGTGAAACCGGCAACAGCGGCAGCAACAGCCCAAGCAGCTCAACTGCAGCGGCAAAAAGCAGAATTAACTCAGGATCAAAAAGAATCCGAGCGGATCCGCCAAGCAAAGCTGAAGCGTTTTGAGTCCGCACTGTCTGCCCCGACCGCAATCAATTCCGTCGGCTTTGGCGGCAGCGGTTTAATCCCGTCCGCTCAAGCTGCTGCAACGGCCACGGCAGCCGCGGCAGGCAACCACCTGGCCGAATTAGGCAACCTGAGACGAGACCTGTCGGAGCAAACCCCGGAGGACCCAAACCAACAAGAACGCAAGGAAGAGTTTTACCTGCAAAAACAACCGGCAACGGAATATCTCCCGCATACCCGCAACCAGCAGCAATCGCCATTGGAGGTCAAAACCGGCACGGTCATACCGGCCACCATGCTTGGTGGTCTTAACTCCGATCTGCCCGGCATGATCCTGGCGCAAGTATCTCAAAACGTTTACGACACAGCAACCGGAGGTTTTCTGCTGATTCCGCAGGGCTCCCGCCTGGTGGGCATATACGATAATTTTATTGCCTATGGCCAGAATCGGGCGCTGGTCGTCTGGAACCGGATTGTCTACCCTGACGGCTCCACCCTGGAACTGGAGGGCATGCCGGGGACTGATCAAGGCGGCTTTGCCGGGCTTGAGGACCAGGTGGATAATCATTATATCCGGATTTTCGGCTCGGCTATTTTAATGTCCGTCATTACCGGCATGTATGACTACAGCCAAGATTCCGGTGGTCATGGTGATGAGCAAACGGCCGGTGATACCCTGGCCTCTGCCGTGGCCCGCGAAATGGCGCAAACCAGTCAAATGATGCTCCGTAAAAATTTAGGTATCCAGCCGACAATCAAAATCCGGCCCGGCTATAAATTGAACGTCATGGTCAAGCGGGACATCATATTTCCAGCGGTGTGGTAGTCAGAAATGAATATCGGTTATCAAACAGAACACGCCAATACAACCCGCATTATCGCCCTGGTACTTTTGCTGGCAGCTGTCTGCTTTGCGGTAACTCTCTACACCCAACTGGTAGCCAAGGCCTTTGGCTATAGTGATACCCTGGGGCAAGCGATAACGGGTAAAATGTATGCCCCCTGGAAAGGTATCACCTGGTATCTGCAGGCCGGATCAGATTACCCCCAGCTCTTTGCCCGGCAATTTAATATCAGCCTGAGCGCCGGGGCTTTGTTGTTTGGCGGTGGTATCCTGGTTTTACTGGTTTACAAGCCTATCACCAGGGGCAACACGTCCCTCTACGGCACCGCCCGTTTCGCCAAACTTAAGGATGTAAAAAAAACCGGTCTCCTGGATCCCCCCAGCGGTTCAAACGCCGTAATTGTCGGCGGCTATGCCCAGAGCAACAACATACTTTATTTATACCACCAGGGGCCCGAGCATATTTTAGGATTTGCTCCGTCACGATCCGGCAAGGGTGTCGCCCTGATGCTGCCGACCCTGTTCACCTGGCTTGATAGTGTCGTCGTGCTCGATATCAAGGGTGAAGGTTGGGCCTTAACGTCCGGCTGGCGTAAAAATTATGCCAAAAACAGGGTGCTCAAATTTGATCCCACGGATGACAGCGGCCACGGCGCCCGGTTTAATCCCCTCAACGAGATCCGGATTAACAGCGGCCATGATGTGGCGGACGCCCAAATCATTTCCACTATGATTGTTGATCCAGATGGCCACGGTTTGATTGATCACTGGCAAAAAACCAGCAACGCTCTGTTGACCGGGGTTATCCTGCACCTCCTCTACAAGCACCAGGCCCAGGAATCACCAACACCAACCTTGCCGGATGTTATCAATTGCCTATCCGATCCGGCCAATTCGCCGGATGACCTCTTCGAAGAAATGCAGAACAATGATTATCTCGACGGTCTGCCGCACCCGGTAGCGGCCACGGCTGCCCAGGATATGATCAACCGCGCGGAACGTGAGAGATCAAGCGTGCTGTCCTCTACTATCTCGTACCTCACGCTGTACCGGGATCCGGTTTTGGCGGCAAATGTCTCAAAATCGGATTTTAAAATTGATGATCTGATGAACCATCAGGACCCAATCAGCCTCTACCTGGTCCTGCGCCCAAGCGATAAAGAACGGCTCATGCCCTTGATCCGGCTGATTATCACCATGATATCAACCAAGCTCACCGGCAAAATGGAATTTGAGGACGGCGCAGCTGTAGCAAACTACAAGCACAAGCTCCTGTTGCTGCTCGATGAGTTTACCAGCCTCCGCAAATTGGAACTCCTTGAACAGCAGTTACCTTTTTTGGCCGGGTACGGGATCAAATGCTACTTTTTGATCCAGGATTTAAAACAGCTGCACCGCTGGTACACGGATAATGAGAGTATCACCCCCAACTGTCATATCCGGATATCATTTGCGGCCAACGAAATTAAAACAGCGCAATATCTCAGCCAGGCAACCGGCGACACCACCGTTGTCAAGGTCCAGACCTCAGCCAGCGGTGACAGGATGTCCGCCATGTTGGGCAAGGTCAACAGGCATTATACCGAGGTTAAACGGTCACTCCTCACCCCGGATGAAATCATGCGGTTGCCGTCACCTGTCAAAGACCATAAAGGAATGATCGTTACGCCTGGAGAAATGTTGGTATTTGTCTCCGGACAGCCGCCAATCAGAGGCACCCAGCCGCTGTATTTTATCGATGAGACTTTTAGCGCGCGGGCAAAAGTCCCGCCGCCAACCGCCTCCGATGCACTTTAAGATATGTAAAATTGCCGTTGGTGTTTGCCTGCTGCTGATTGTCCTGCTGATAGGCGGTGCCGCTGGGCACCTGACTCTGAATATCACACCGAGCTGGCCACTGGGGCTGTATCACTCCAGAAATATAACAGACAATATGGACGGCTATAAGGAGCAACTGGTCCTTGTCTGCCTTGATCCCGATAATCCGGTAATTCGTAAGGCGAATGATCTGGAAATATTACCGCCCGGTACCGGCTGCCCAGGGCGGCAAGCGCCGCTCATGAAGAAACTTGTCGGGATCCCCGGTGATCAGGTGGCCATAACCGACCAGGGCGTTACGATTAACGACCAGTTAATCAAAAACTCCAAAATAAAATTTAAAATTTTTGAGGTTGAATACCATCCCGGCTACCGCCACACCCTGCAATCGGATGAGTATTGGATAATCTCGGATTATAACGCGAATAGCCTGGACAGCCGGTACTTCGGGCCGGTGTCAAGGTCACAGATTAAACAATCTACGCAACCAATATTAACGATTAAATAATAATAAATAATATTTTTTATTTTGGAGTATGCGGTTGAACATGACATATCTTCAGACTAATTTTTTCAACGCTTCGTTTACCTGGTT
>JAHIVT010000083.1 GCA_018816555.1 Pseudomonadota bacterium | reverse complement strand
TTGCCTCTGCATTGCAGAGTAGCCAGTTGACGTTGGATTTCTTCAGTAAAACGTTCCTGGAGATGGCCGTTTTTAGTAGTTACAAAATGGGAGTACAGGGCGACAGCCGGCGTAAGTCCTCTGGTGTTCGGTACACCCAGCCTGATTGCATGACCATCGAGATCAAGCGTTTTCCCGGCCAGATTAATGTAGGACGGCAACACCTCCACCGGCAGCCTGAGAGTCATACGAGTATTTTTCCCCAAGGCCAGCTTTCCGCCCCCGACATATCGTCCCCGGATCATGGCAATCCCCACATCCTCCGATCCATGGAATTCGGGTTGAATGCGGCTGACAGCGGCAAAAAGGGCATAGCCGTGATCCACTTTGATCTCCGATCCAATCACCTGAAACTGCAGATCTACTTTCATATTTTTCCACCCTTAGTTCACTCCATTATCCTCATCAACTCCGGCAAATTTCCAAGCCTCTACCCCCATAACGGTTCAATAACCCCTCACTATTCTTACTCCATCATACGGATAAATCCTTTTATTTTTTGCATTTTCACCAATATTTGACTGTCTCGTTAGTCCCCCCCGACAGCCCTATAGTGCATGATAAGTTCCAGATCTATTGCCACGAGAATTCGGCGCCGGAACTTTTTACAAAGCCATCAATATTTCTTAACGGCTGCCATTTTCCTCCGGCTGTCCTTCAAGGCTATTGACGTGATATTTTTTTTATAGGAAAAAATGTTTCAGCGGTTAGTGGCTAAGCGCTCAAACGCTCCGGCGATTCAGTGATTAAACGTTTGACCATTCTTCCCCCCATCCTACCTGATTCACTATGTCAACCGATGTCACAGTGGAAAATTTTTTTAATTTGTCCCGGCTCCGTCATCATGCCGTGAAACTGCAAAAAATTGTTAATGCTTAGTTTGAGGTTGCCTTGACTTTGACGGCAAACGAAATTATCTTTTAAAACACAAAAGTTAACACATTGATATAAATAGAAAATAAATCGACAGATGGAGGGTGGAGTATGATCAGAAGACTCAACGACATTGACAGAATTTTCGGGACAATGGATTTCTTCAAAAACCAGATGAACAGATATCTTGAAGACTTTGAGAGCGGCCGGGGGAATCTTTCCCAAGGTGGCGTATGGCCGCCAACCAATTTCTATGACGATGGCGATCATATCCTTGTTTACAGCGAACTTCCCGGCGTCAACGAAGATGAAATCAACATCAAACTCCACAACAATCTGCTCACCATTAAAGGTGAACGCCGAGAGAACACACCGGAAGGCTACGCCATCCTGCGTCAGGAACGCAATGTTGCCCCCTTTTCACGCAGTTTCACTCTGCCGGTGGAAATTGATCCGGAAAAGACCTCTGCCAGCTTGAAAAACGGCATTTTGACGGTGAAACTTGTTAAGGTGCAGGCGGTAAAACCGAAAAAAATTGTTGTGCAGGCAGCGTAACAGGAGGTCAGCATGAGTACGGAACGTGAAATGAGTAAACCGGCCCAGGGTGCAACGGAAGTTCTCAAACCAGGCAAGATCAACACGCCGGATGTGGATATTTTTGTCAATGATGATGAAATACTGCTGGTGGCGGATTTACCCGGAGTTACCAGGGAAGGTCTGTCAATCAACCTTGAAAACAATACCCTGACCATAGAAGCCGCTTTCCCCGCCGGCTTTACCGGGACATGCCAAAGGCGGGAATTCGACGCCACGGACTATCGCCGGGTGTTCACCCTGCCCAAAGGCATTGATGTGGAAAAAACCGCGGCGGAATTCCGCAATGGGGTTCTCTCTCTCCATTTGCCCAAATCCTCTGCCGTGAAACCTTACCAGATCAAAGTCAAAAGCATCTAATTCCAAGTCGCCTTCAAACCAATACCTTTGTCGGCTACGCTGTGCGGCTCCTCGCCGTACTCCATGTACTGTCTCGTCACTGCTCGCTTGCCTTCGCAGTCTTGGTCTGAATGCAACTTGGAATAAGAGCTTGCCCGTAACAAGCTCTAAAGAGCTGGGGGGGCGTTACTGCCCCCCTTCTTCTTCCTCTTCGGCTGGATATTCCTCGTCGATTTTCCTTAAGCCATCCATCAGCAACTTCATGAAACTGGCAATGGGCGGCGCCCCCATCTCTTCAAGCGAGATTGACGAGGAGAACTTGAAACGCCCCTGCTGCTCCTTGAGAATCTCATAAAAGGCCTCTGCGCCCTCCAAACCTTTATAGCGAACCCGCACCACCTCGCCATCGCTGAAAATCACCGTGGCCGGCCCGCCGCTGAGGCCAAGTTCCACAATGCCTGTTTTGACATTCTCATTAAGCATCTGGAAAAGCTCCGAGGGAGGCAGCTCCATGAGCTGCCCGCTAAAGGCCAGGGACATCTTTTCCGCGTGGCTGAGATTGGTTTCCGCCAGGCGCTGCACCAGCAGGCGGGTAAAGGACATCTGCAGAAAGGGATGCCTGATGAGAACCTGGCTCAGATCCTTGCCGGAAAGGGTGAGGATTTTTACCGGTTCCACGGCCTTGATGGAGGCGCAGACAGGTTGACCGCTGAACAGGCTCATCTCTCCGAAAATCTCACCCCGGCCGAGCAGGGCAATGGTGATGTTATTCTCATCAAGCACCGCCACCCGGCCGGAAACGATAAAATAGAGATAGCGGCCGGGATGACCCCGGTGCAGGATTACTTCATCCGGCCGGAAATTCTTCATGGCCAGGCAGGAAAAGATATCTTTCAGGCTGTCCTCTTCCAGGGTCTGGAAAAAGGAAAAGGTGTTCATCAAACTGAAAAGAGAACCCATTTTCCTGGACTGATCACGATTTTCCGCCGCCGCCAGCATACGCATCTGCGGGGTGTAGAATTTGCTCTCCTCCACATAGGCAAACTTGATCAGCCCGCTGCAGCCGCTGCAGTTGAATTCCTTCTTGTCCTTTTTTTCCTTTTTCTCACTGGCGCTGGGAGTGGCATCAGCACCCATTTTTTCAACAACTATCTCCGTAATCTCACGGGCCAGAAAAAGGCAGGCAGGCTTGCCGGCCGGAGGATGCAGGGCGACACCGGACAGGCGGAACTCTTCTCCCTCCGCGTACAAAGGGCAATCCCTGGCGCTGATAATCTTAAATTGCGCTTCAAGAAGGCTTCCCATCTCTACCCACTCTCCTGCCGCCAGGATGTCCCGGAGATTTCATGCGTTATCTGAAAATATGCCTCGCAGAACCAGCCGCAGCCCGCAGACTGTGCCCGGATAACAAATCAATGTAATGTTATTATTATTTGCCAATGGCAGATAAAAGTATATCCTTTTTTTCTCTCATCGGCCTGTTACAGGGTTTTCATGATCTGCTGCCGGGAAAACCGGTTGGCGGGTAGTTTTACCAAAAAAATCATAACGCCGGTGAAACCTCTCCGGCGAAAAGCGGCAAAGGAACGGTGACCTGCCGGCAGATTTTTTTCCGCCGGCTGATTTCATCTGTCTGCGCCCTATTCATCTGCCCAGGGCAACAAGGGTGATGCCGCCATAGAGAATCAGCCAGGTGCAGGCAAACAGCCTGGCCTTGCTTCCCCAGTCCTGGTTTTTCTGCAGAAAGGCCAGCGAAATCATAAACGCCATAGGCACCATGACCCCGGCGACAAATGGCTGCATATAGCGAAGCAGTTCCTGCAGCCCGAGAAAAAACCAGGGACCGGAGATATGAAACACCCCCATTTTCATGGGCTCCATTGGGGCAGGAAAAATGAGAGAAAAGGCTAAAATTCCCAGCACGAACCAGTCATGTTCATAAACGGTCACTCGGTAACGGCGCAGATGATCCCAGGTGAAAATGACCCACAGGACTCCCAGTCCGATAATATGATTTGCATAGACCCGTTTCATGCCCTCCTCGGTAACGGCAAACAGGAGAGAATTGAGCATGTCGCCGATGACCGGAATGGAGAGGCAGATATTCTCGGCAATCAGACCGGCGGACTCGCCGGTGGCATCACCCCGCAGCACATAACCGGTGAACAGCAGCAGGAGGGCGATGGGCATGCTGGCAATGAGCCACATCCATTTCTTCAGGGAAAGCCGGTCGCCGGGGCCAAAGAGGATGACGACAAGATGGACAGCGGAAAGCAGAAAAAAAATCTGGCTTGAGTAAAAATGCAGGGAGCGCCAGAAACTGCCGAAGGGAATGAGCAGGTCAAGTGAAGAGGCGGAGTAGAAGGGGTGGGCTTCGTCATACTGCAGGGCAAGAACCACACCTGACAGGATCGAGACATAGAGTGCCACGAGGCTCAAGGCGCCCCATTTTGTTTCCAGCAGCAAACGCTTCATAATCAGTCCGGCATTACAGGGAGACAATATAACCCTTGGCATTTTCACCGCTCATCTTTTCCACGGGAAAGAGCGGCAGATTCCTTTTCGCCGGCCCGGCAACCATCACTCCTTTGGTGGTGAACATGCTCTGATGACACGGACAGATGAGCAGATGTTCCTTTTCACTGAAATTAAGCCGGCAGCCGAGGTGGGTACAGATGCGGGAAACCGCCCAGGTAGCGGATTCGTCATGAAAAAGGAAAAATTCCTGGTCAAGGTAGACATCCCCGACCTTCATCAGCTTTTCCACCTTGACCAGACGGGGTTTCTTCGGCACCTTGAATTTCACGAAACGAAAAAGAGGATAACAGAGTGCGGCGGTGGCGGCAAGCCGAATCCAGTCCCAGCCGTTCCGCAGAAAAATCCTTCGCTCCTCCGTCATCCCTAACCCCTTGCCTTGACAAAACGGACAAAATTAACCCGCATGCCCCGCACACCGCTGACCGGATCTTTGCTGCTCCTGGTCATGAGTGAGGTATCCGATACACCCCGATCAAAACCTTGTTTCAGGTGCATGGAACGGCAGCCATAGCCATGGACCAGATAGATGCAGTCCGGCCGAATGCCCGGCGTGACCTTGACCTTGACCGGCTTGAAGGAACGGATGCCGTCCTGGTTTTCCAGGAAAAGCCGCTGTCCGTCTCTGATGCCGGAAGCCGCGGCATAGCTGCCGTGCACCCAGACCTCATTCTCGGCGATTTCATGATTGAGCCAGGGGTTGTTCATGGTACTGCTCAAGGTGTGTACCGGACTGCGGCCATAGAGCAGACGCACGAAACCGGCGGGCGGCTCCGGGGTGGGTTCATACTCGGGCAGCGGTGCCCATCCCTGCTCGGCAAAAGCAGGGGAATAGACTTCCACCAGCCCGCTGGGTGTGGGGAAACGGACCTTGAGCGAAGGTGTGCCGTCAACAGCCGGGTCAGGGGGTTCCCCAACAGGCGTGACCGGCGGAGCATCCGCAACCGGGACCAACGGTGGCGTCTCCGGCGTGGCTTCCGGTGCAGCAGCATACGAAACCGGCGGCGGTACCACCTGGAGCGCCACCTCGTCATGTACCCGCCTGATCCCGCCGCCAACTCTGAGGTCACCTAAAAACCAGCCCGCCTTACGCAGCTGGCTGTCGAGAAAGGCCGCGCCATTATCATGGAAGAAGGAGTTATTTCTATCGAGCTGATCGGCCAGGTTCTTAACAATCCAGTAAGGCTCTCTGGTTTCAAAGGCGGGCGGCACCACCGGAAAACGGCAGGCAATCAGGGGATTTTCCAGGTCGGACCAGACTTCAAGGATATCATGCCGCTCCAGGAAAACGGCCTCGGGCAGAACAATATCCGCATAGAGGCTTGCCTCGCCGGGCAGCACATCACAGCAGAAAACAAAATCCGCCGCCTTGAAAGCCGCTATGGTTTTATAGATCGACGGATGGTTCTGGAAAGGATTCTGGCCCCAGCAGCCCATGACCTTAATCCTGCCGGCAATCATCTGCTCCATCAGAGCGGAAAAGGAGACATCATTGCCGGCCTGGGGCCCGGCAAAATCCAGCACCCCATCGGGCAGGGCAGCGTTACCAGGCAACTGCAGCCCTCCGGGCCGTCCCACCCCGCCAAGCAGGGCGGTGAGAATGGCCTGAGCCCGCACCCGCTGCACATCATTGCCGTACCAGCTGAGGTGACCGCCGGGATGAATAATGGTGGCAGGCCCTTTGGAGGCCATGAGCTCGGCGGTCCTTACGATATCCTGGGCCGGGATGCCGGTGATTTCCGCCACCTTTTCCACCGGATACTGCTCCAGATGTTGCTCAAGTTCGGCAAAGCCGCTGACGTTTTCCGCCACCCACTGCTTATCATAGAGTTCGGCGGCAACGATATGCCGGCACCAGCCGAGCAGCAGGGCGGTGTCGGTGCCGGCTTTCACCGGCAGGTAGACGGAGGCCTTGGCGGCAATGCTGGAATAACGAGGATCGGCCACGATGAGCTCCGCCCCTGCCTGCAGGGAGGAGAGCAGCGACTGCAACTGGGGCACCTGCACGTTTTCCCCCATATGGCAGCCGATGAGCACCATGCACTTTGCCCCTGCGTAATCAAGCCGGGGTGGGTCACCCGGAGGAAAACCAAAGGTGGCGACATAGGCGCGGTTGCGGATTCCGTCGCAATGGCGGAGCGCGGCATCATGGATATTGGTGATACCCGTATCATTAAAGAGCTTTTTGATATAATAGGACGATGGACCTCCGGCCAGCAGGGCCAGGCTGTCCGCGCCATTGGCGACCAGGGTTTTCTTGAACTGGTAGGCAATGGCGGCCAGGGCCTCCTGCCAGCTGATGCGCTTCCACTTCCCCTCTCCTCTCTCTCCCACCCGTTTCAGGGGATACTTCAAGCGGTCCGGATCATAGAGCAGTTTGATGGCAGCGTGTCCCCGGGCGCACACCTTGCGGCCGTTTAGCGGGCTGGCTGGATTGCCCTCGATCCTGATTACCCGGCCGTTTTTCACCGTAACCTGCACAGGGCAGCGGGCCCGGCACATGGCACACACGGTGGGCACTACAGTAGAAGAGAGCTGATTGGCATCTTCCGCAAAGATTTCCTGGGCAAAAACAGGCTGACCGGCGTTCAGGGTCAGAGCAAGGGCGCCCAATCCCGTACTTTGCAGGAACGACCGGCGGGAATATTTCAACTTCATAACAGGTCCTGCCGTCACTTCATTATTTTTTCAGATAACACTGGCGCAGCCTCTCACAGACATGATCCGGCACCAGTCCGCTGACATCCCCGCCATGCCGGGCCGCCTCTTTAATGATACTGGAACTGATATAAATCCAGCGGAACCCGGTCATGAGAAAAACGGTTTCCACCTCGCGCTCAATGCGGCGGTTCATCAGAGCCAGCTGAAACTCATAGTCGAAATCGGATACAGCCCGCAGACCGCGGACAATGGCCCTGGCGCCTTTGGTATAGGCATAATCCACCAGCAGGCCCTTCACCGCCGCCACCTCAATCCGCTTATCATCGGGCGGAAAACAGTCCCGTATCATCTCCAGCCTCTCCTCCAGCGGGAACAGGGTCTTTTTCGCCGCATTTTCGGCAACGGCGATGACAATCTTGTCAAACAGATGCAGAGCCCTCTGGATGATATCCAGATGCCCCATGGTAATCGGATCAAATGAGCCCGGATACACGGCAATGGTCTCTGTCACGTCAGGTGCGACAAACGGCTGATAATCACTCACAAGATGTCCCTCTCTTTTTCCATGTCCTTTTTTCCGGAGAACTCATTAAAAGTCTTTTTTCACCACGGAGCACACAGAGATCACAGAGAAATATATTTTATTACAGTCAGTTAGCTCTGTGGTAAATTTTCAGTTCTCGCGAATCCATCTTTCTATAAAACCAGAAACCGGCCTCACCATATACCCGCTTATCCACCAGGGAAAACAGGGGGATCTCTGCCGGCAGCCGGCCTTTGGAATGCGACTCAGCCACCAAAAGGCCGCCTGGGCTGACGATTTCCCCTTTGCCGAGTTCCAGGATGATTGGCTCCGCAAGCAGAGTCTTGTAGGGAGGATCGATAAAAACCAGGGAAAATCCGCAGGCAGTGGCATGGGGCTGCAAAAAGGAAAGGCTCCTGGTCAAATCCCTTTGCAACACCACGGATTTTTCCCAAAAGCCGCACAGTTGGATGTTTTTGCTGATCAAGCTGACAGCCGGATGGCCTTTATCCACAAAGACGGCCGATTCAGCTCCACGGCTCAATGCCTCCAGACCAAGGGCGCCGGTCCCGGCAAAAAGATCAAGCACCCTGGCCCCGACCACCTCCTGTGCCAGGATACTAAAAAGCGCTTCTCTGGCCCGGTCCGAGGTCGGCCGGATGTCAAACGTACCACTGCCGGGTGAAGATAGTCTGCGGCCTCTGGCCGTTCCGGCAATAATGCGCATTCTTCTATTGTAGACTTTTGCCGACCGGAACTTCGCCCGCTGCCGCTCGACATCGAGGGTTCCGTTTTCTTTTGCTTAACTGCTCAACAGCTTATCAACTTATCGGCTTATTTTTTCAGGCGATATATTTGTCGATCAGCACCTCGGCGATCTGAACGGCATTCAGCGCTGCGCCTTTGAGGATGTTATCCGACACCACCCACAGATTGATGCCATTGGCGATGGACTCATCCTCGCGGATGCGACCGACCAGGGTCTCGAATTTCCCCTGACAGTCAGTGGCCAGCGGATACTGGCTGAGATCCGGCATATCCACCAGTTTCACGCCCGGGGCATCAGCCAGCAGCGCCTTCACTTCAGCGGCCGTGATCTTCTTTTTCGTCTCAATATTCACCGCTTCGGAATGTCCATAGAACACAGGCACACGAACGGTGGTGGCTGTGACGCCGATGGTCTGGTCGCCGAAGATCTTGCGGGTCTCATTGACCATCTTCATCTCTTCCTTGGTGTAGCCGTTGTCCAGGAAGCTGTCGATATGGGGCAGACAGTTAAAGAGAATCTGATGGGGATAAACCTCGTGTTCGATCTTTTCTCCTGCCGCATAGGCCAGGGCCTGTTTTTTCAGTTCTTCGATGGCCTTGGCGCCGGTGCCGGAAACCGCCTGGTAGGTGGAGACCACGATGCGCTTGATGCCCACCTTGTCGTAGATCGGTTTCAATGCCACCAGCATCTGAATGGTGGAACAGTTCGGATTGGCGATGATACCGCGGTTTGTATACAGGGCGATGTCCTGGGGATTGACCTCAGGTACCACCAGCGGGATATCAGGATCCATGCGGAAGGCGCTGGAGTTATCCACTACCACCGCGCCGGCCGCTGCCGCTGCCGGGGCAAATTCCAGGGAACGCGACCCGCCGGCGGAAAAAAGCGCCACATCGATGCCGGTAAAGGCATCCTTGCTCAGCAACTGCACGGGAATTTCCTTACCCTTGAAAACAAGCTTTTTACCAACCGAACGTTCGGACGCGAGAAGCCGGAGCTCCTTCAGCGGAAAATTCCTGCGTTCCAGTACATCAAGCATGGCGCCGCCAACCGCACCGGTGGCGCCGGCCACCGCAACATTATACCCTTCTGATCGACTCATGGTTAAACCCTTACTTATTCCTTTCTTTTTTTAAATATACCAAACGGTTCAGGGCGTTCAAGTAAGCCTTGGCCGATGCGGTAATAATATCCGGATCAGCGCCCTGCCCAATAACTATCTTTCCCTCATCCTCAACCCTGACCATCACCTCACCCTGGGCATCGGTACCTCCGGTAATGGAGCTGACGGCAAAATAAAGCAGCTTGCTGGTGGTGCCGGTGAGCTTGGCAATGGTGCGGAAGGCACTGTCAATGGGGCCGACGCCGATACCGGCATCCTGCACCTCTTTGCCCTCCACCAGCAGTTTCACCGCCGAGGTGGGCATGGTCTTGTTGCCGCTCATGGCCCCGAGAGACAGGAGCTGATAGGTCTCCGGAATACGCACGATCTCATCCAGCAGAATGGCTTCCAGATCCTCGTCAAACATCTCTTTCTTGACATCCGCCAGCCCCTTAAACCGAAGAAAAACACGATTGAGTTCCTCATCGGTGAGATTATCGTAGCCCAGGGACTTGACCCGTTCCTTCAGGGCATGACGACCGGAATGTTTGCCCAGCACCAGGTTGCCGGAGGTGAGACCGATATCGCAGGGATTCATGATCTCGTAAGTCGTCCTTTCCTTAAGCATCCCGTCCTGATGGATGCCGGACTCGTGGGCAAAGGCATTGGCTCCGACAATGGCCTTGTTGGGCTGCACCATGATGCCGGTGATGGAGCTGACCATGCGGCTGGAGGCATGGATGTATTCGGTGACGATATCGGTGCGCACATTGATCCGATCCGCCCGGGTGCGCAGCGCCATGACCACCTCTTCCATGGCCGTGTTGCCCGCCCGCTCACCGAGACCGTTGATGGTCGCCTCCACCTGGCGCGCTCCGGCGTTGATGGCCGCCAGTGAGTTGGCCACGGCCAGGCCGAGATCATTATGACAGTGCACGCTGACGACGGCCTTGTCGATATTGGCAATATTTTTCATCAGATAGGCGATCTTAGCGCCGAATTCCTCCGGCAGAGCATACCCGGTGGTATCGGGAAAGTTCACCGTGGTGGCACCGGCCGCAATAACCGCCTCAAATACCCGGCAGACAAAATCCAGATCACTGCGGGATGCATCTTCCGCGGAAAATTCCACATTGGAGGTGTATTTCGCCGCGTGCCGCACCGAGGCAATTGCCAGTTCAAGCATCTGCTCCCGGCTCATCCGCAGTTTATATTTCAGATGGATGTCGGAGGTGGCGAGAAAGGTGTGGATCCTCGGGTTCTCCCCTTTTTTTAAAGCCTCCCAGGCCCTGTCGATATCTTTCTGGCTGGCTCGCGCCAGTCCGGCCACCTGAACTCCCTTGATATTGTCGGCAATATTCTTCACACAGTCAAAATCACCCACCGAGGCCACGGGAAATCCGGCCTCAATCACGTCAACCTGCAGCTTGACCAGCTGCTGGGCCAGGCGAAATTTTTCCTGCATGTTCATGCTTGCCCCGGGTGACTGCTCGCCGTCCCGCAGGGTGGTGTCAAATATGAAAACTTTCTCTCTGTCGGTTGCTGCGTTACCGTCTGTCATAATATTATCCTCAATGGGCAGCCCACTTTCAGGGGTGAGCTGTCTTTACACAAGTGTTTCCTTTTCAATTACGTTTTTTCCATGGTTGTCAAGCATCCGGTAAACCCCCGCAACATCTCCGCAACGGGACAGCCTGCTGACAGCCCAAAGACGACGGATAACAAGTTATTCCATACTATAATAAATCACATAAAAGGCAAAGCACTATAATTCCAAAGGAAAATATCAGGAAAGGTACCCAAGCACCGTCTCGCCGGCCTTCACTTTCTGGCCGGGTGCTATCTCAAGCTGGGTTTTTAATGGCAGATAGAGGTCCACCCGGGAACCGAAACGGATAAGCCCGAAACGCTGGCCACGGCTGAGCGAATCACCATGCTCCGCCCAGCAGACAATCCGGCGGGCAATGAGCCCGGCAACCTGGACAACGGCAAAGCGCTGCCCGGCATCGGTGGACATGGTGACTGCGCAGAATTCGTTTTCCAGGGCGCCTCGTTCCGTATCAGCCGAATAAAAACGACCGGGTGAATAGGTGATGGTGTTAACCGTTCCGGGAAAAGGGACTCTGTTCACATGAACATTAAAGATGTTCATAAAGATACTGACCTTGTAAACCTGTTCATTGACGAACCGGTCATCAAAAACCTTTTCCACCAGTATTACTTTCCCGTCAGCCGGAGCAACCAGGACATCCGGTTCGACAGGGATAATCCGGCTCGGATCTCTGAAAAAATAGAGGACAAAGCCGGTAAGCAGCATGGCCCAGAAGGCGATGATATCATAACCAAGCAAGGCGAAAATTGTGGTCAAGAAGGCGGCGAAACCAATAAAGGGATAACCTTCCCTGGCCACCGGTATATGCTGTTCTTTCATTTATTCAATCCCGCCTGACCCGCAAAGAGAACCGGACTCTCTCTCTCCTGAGACGCAATAAACCGGTATCCTGTGGGACACCGGTTTATTGCCTGATAATAATCATATCGTCTGCCCGTCAACGGACGGACAATCAACAACTTAATATTTCTTGTTGGCGCGGGTCATGGCAATGGTGCCGGTCCGCACGATCTCCTGGATGCCGATTGGACGGAGAATATCAATCATCGCCTGCACCTTGTCACAGGTACCGGTTACCTCAAGGGCATAGCTCTTGGCGCTGACATCCACCACCTTGCCCCTGAAGATATCGCAGATTCTCAGGATCTCGGCCCTGGTCGACGGCTCAGCCTTTACCCTGATAAGGGCCATTTCCCGTTCGACGAATTCAAACTCACTGATATCCGTGACTTTGATGATATCGATGAGTTTATGCAGCTGCTTGGTGATCTGCTCGACAATGTTGTTATCGCCTACGGTCACCAGGGTCAGACAGGAGACATCCGTTTCCAGCGTGGGGGCAACGGACAGGCTTTCAATGTTGAAGCCCCGGCCACTGAACAGGCCAGTGACGCGAGACAGAACTCCGGGTTTATTTTGCAATAGTACAGATATGGTATGTTTCATAAGGATACCCTGCTTTTCTTATCTATTTCCGGTGTTAAACCAGAAGCATTTCAGTTGTCGCTTTTCCGGCGGGAACCATCGGATAAACCCCCTCTTCCCTCGCAATGACAAAATCCATTACCACAAGATTTTTTGTTGCCAGGGCTTCCTTGATGACAGGCTCAACTTCGCTGGGTTTTGTCGCCCGCAGACCTACTGCGCCATAAGCTCTGGCCAGGGCAACGAAATCCGGCGCCACATCAAGCGGCGTGGCGGAATATTTCTTATCATAAAACAACTCCTGCCACTGGCGGACCATGCCGAGGTACCCATTGTTTAAGATGGCGATTTTTACCGGCAGCTTATACTGCATGGCGGTTGCCATCTCCTGAATATTCATCTGGATGCTGCCGTCACCGGCAATATCGATGACCGTTCGGTCAGGGGCCGCCATCTGGGCGCCTATAGCCGCAGGGAACCCATAGCCCATGACACCCAGGCCACCTGAAGTCATGAAGGCCCGGGGATGGTTGAAATGATAAAACTGGGCGGCCCACATCTGGTTCTGGCCCACCTCGGTGGTGATGATGGCATCGCCATGGGTCAGTTCATGCAGTTTCTGCACGACAAACTGGGGCTTGATCACATCCGGCGTATCCACATAACCCAGAGGATGTGCCACACGCCAGTCATTGATCTCCCGCAGCCAGGCCGCGTGATTTCCCTTCTCGGTCTTGGCATTGAACTCCTCACTGCGGGCAAACCAGGTATTCATGGCGGTCAGGGCATGCTTGCAATCCGCTACAATCGGGATATGCACCTTGACGTTTTTGCTGATGGAAGTCGGATCAATATCAATATGGATAATCTTGGCATGGGGTGCAAAGGCATCAACCCTGCCGGTGACCCTGTCGTCGAATCGAGAGCCCACGGCAATGAGCAGATCGCAGTTGGCCACTGCCATGTTGGCGTAATAGGTACCATGCATGCCCAGCATGCCCATGGAGAGGGGATCGGTTCCGGGGAAGCCGCCGAGGCCCATCAGGGTCATGGTAACAGGGATATCAGCGGTTCTGGCCAGCTGGGTCAGATCATCACTGGCATTGGAAAGAATGACTCCTCCGCCGGCATATATGACCGGTTTTTTGGCCTTCAGAATCGCCTGGCACGCCTTTTCAATCTGGCCGGGATGCGGCTCATAGGTCGGGCGGTAGGTCCGCATCTTGACCTGCTGGGGCTCCGGGAAGACAAACCTGGTGGCCATGACATCCTTGGGCAGGTCGACGAGGACCGGCCCCGGTCTTCCCGACCTGGCGATATAAAATGCCTCTCTGATGGTGGGCACCAGGTCGTTGATATTCTTGACCAGATAATTATGTTTGGTGCACGGGCGGGTGATGCCGACAATGTCAACCTCCTGGAAGGCGTCGTTGCCGATGAGGCCCGTGGGAACCTGGCCGGTAAAGACCACGATGGGAATTGAATCCATGTAGGCCGAGGCAATTCCCGTAACCGTGTTGGTAGCGCCGGGTCCCGAGGTTACCAGCGCAACTCCGACATCACCGGTAACCCGCGCATAGGCATCCGCAGCGTGCACCGCTGCCTGTTCATGGCGGACAAGCACATGGGTAATCTTGTCTTGTGCAAGTATTTCATCGTACAAATCGATGACCGCGCCTCCGGGAAAACCGAAGATCGTTTCCACCTTCTGTTCTTCCAGGCATTTCAACAACGCCTGTGCGCCTGTAATTTTCATAAGATTTTCCTGCTGTAGTAATTAATGAATGATATTGAAAAACAAAAAAACCGGTAAAAGCACTGCTGACAATCATGCTGCGGGAGCCAACATATGGTTGATTTCTGACAAGTTAGGCAGGGTCGCAATATAGCCACTGACTTTAAATTGTCAAGCAACAATACATCTATAACCGAAATCGATTCCAGGTTCAATATTTACAGGAATAATTATCACGAAAATCGGAATAACAATCACTCCTTCCTTTTTTCAGCAAATCACAACTTCCCTTTGCGAGGCGGGAAGAATGGCCGCATCCCGGCCCCGGGCCAGAAATTCACCCACCGCGGCAATGCCCGCTTTACCCAGCTCTTGCGAAAAATCATTCACATAAAGTCCGATGTGACTGGCGATAACCTGGTCATCCAGTTCCTGGGCATATCGTTTAATATAGGAGCGGCTTTTCCCGGCATCGGCAAAGGCCAGCTGCACGCTTTTACTGATGCAGCTCTCGATCTGTCGGATCAGTTCCCTGCCAAGACTTCTTCTGGCAACAATACCGCCCAGGGGGATGGGATGCCCCGTCTCAGTCTCCCACCAGGCGCCCAGGTCCTGCAGGCAGACCAGGCCATGCTGCTGAAAGGTGAAGCGGCTCTCGTGGATAATGACCCCGCAGTCCACCTCACCCCGGGCCACACACGGCATGATGGTCTCAAAGGACATGGGCACCATTTCATAGTCCGCCCGGCTGAAAAGTTTGAGCAGCATGGCGGCAGTGGTGTAACGGCCTGGAATGGCGATCTTTTTGCCGGCAAGATCCCGGCCGGCCATGGGCTGCCTGGCAACCAGCAGAGGCCCGCAGCCCCGGCCCAACGCCCCGCCCGAACGCAGCAGCACATAATCGTCCAGCACATGGCCCAGGGCGTGGAAGGAAATCTTGGTCACATCCAGCCTGGCCTGCTCCATGGCCCAGACATTTAATGTCTCCACATCAGCCAGCAGCGGCTCCGCAAAAGACGGACATGCCGGTCCGATTAATCCGTGGACCAGGCCGTGGAAGATAAAGGTGTCATTGGGGCAGGGGGAAAAACCGATAGTCAACATTGTTTTTTTCAGGAGACAGGAGCCAGAAGACAGAAATCAGCATAAAAAAGGAAGGGAATCAGTTATTCTCTCTCCTGTCTCCTATCTTCTATCTCCTAACTTTTCACTTCTCACTTTTCACTATATATGGGACAGCTCGGCACTGCTTAACCCCCGTACCACCTTGGCCACGGCAAAACCGGCTGTGGCACAGGCATCTTTCAGCCGCCATTTCGACGGGTTGCGGTCTTCAACCATGTTGCTCACGCAGCGCAGCTCAAGGAAATCAACGCCGAAGCCCTGGCAGACCCTGGCCAGGGCGCCCCCTTCCATGTTTTCGCAGATCGCCTGATGGGCCGTCTGCAGGTAATCACCACGGATACCGGTGCCGCTGACGCAGTTCACCGTGAGAAACCTGCCGCTGACAAAAGGGATATTTTCAAAATCCAGAATTTTCCGGGCCTCCTGAAACAGCTCATTTTCCAGATCAAACTCCCGGTTGATGGACAGGGCATCAATGGTCAAGGGCTCAATGCGGTTGGTAAAACAGATGCCCAGATCAGCCAGCACCTCCTGCTGCGCCAAACACAGGTCAAGCACCGCCAGCCCGGTATGGAGATAGGCCCCGACCACCCCGAAGTTGATGACCGCCGAGACCTGATAATGCAGGGACAGATAGCGGGTCAGGGAAAAAGCGGCGTCCACCGGGCCGACCCCGGACAGGAGGTAAGCCACATTCTGCGAGCCGGCCAGGGCCTTTCTGGCCGGTTCAAGCTCAAGATCCGTTGCCGCGACAAGCAGGTACATGTTCAGATATCACGGGTGAGGACGCTGCCGGCGAAATTGCAGTTGATCCTTTCCTTGATTTTGTTCTGCTGGTCAAGGATCACTACCTGGGGCTCAAAATTTTTCAGATCCTCCTCGGCGTAGAGGGCGTAACTGACGATGATGATCAGATCACCGACCATCCCCTTCCTGGCCGCTGCGCCATTGAGACCGATGACGCCGGAACCGGGCTCACCCTCAATGGCATAGGTATCAAAACGGTCGCCGCTATGAATATTATATATCTTGATTTTCTCATATGGATAAAGACCCACGGCCGCCATCAGGTCACGATCAATGGTCAGACTCCCTTCATACAGCAGATCAGCCTGGGTGATGGTTGCCTTGTGGATTTTTGATTTCAACATGTAGCGCTGCATGATTTTTCCTAAATATAAGAGTTGATGAAATCGTCTATGCCCCTTGCGGGTAAAAAGTCTTTTTTTCACCACGGAGATCACAGAGAACATTTTTATTACAGTCAGTTAGCTCTGTGGGCTTTGTGCTCTCTGTGGTTAATTTTCAGTTTTTACGAATCCATCAGGGTTATGCCCCTGCAAGCAGGGTGTTGTCAATTAATCGGGTTCGGCCGATTTTCACGGCCAGGGCCAGCAGTGATCCATCCGAGATTTCATCGCAGGATGCCAGGGTCTCCGCATCGACAATGGCCACATAATCAACATCCACATCACCATTGCTCGTAATATATTGCCGGATCTCGCCCCTGAGCCTGGCAGCGTCTTTTTCGCCTGCCGCCACCCTTTCCCGGGCAAGCTGCAGGGAGCGGGACAGGCACAGCGCCTTCTCCCGTTCCGCCGCGCTGAGATAGGTGTTGCGAGAACTCATGGCCAGCCCGTCCTTTTCCCGGACAATGGGATGGCCGATAATGTTCACATCCCAATTCAAATCAGCAACCATTTTTCTGATAACGGCCAACTGCTGGAAGTCCTTGGCGCCAAAAACAGCAAGATGGGGTTTGACCATGTGAAAAAGCTTGGCAACCACCGTGGTGACCCCGTCAAAATGGCCTGGTCTACTCAAACCGCAGAGGGTCTCGGTGAGGCCGCTGACGCTCACCGTGGTGCGAAAGCCCTCGGGATAGACGTCCTCGGGGGTGGGGGCAAACAGCACGGCCACGCCCGTTGCCCCGGCAAGCTCCGTATCACGCTCAAAGGCGCGGGGATAGCGGGCCAGGTCTTCACCCACGCCGAACTGCATGGGGTTGACAAAGAGCGATACAACCACCTCATCGGCCACTTCGCCGGCCCTGCGCATGAGGGCAAGATGCCCCGCATGAAAAAAACCCATGGTGGGCACCAGACAGATCGTTCTGCCCTCTCGCCGGACCTTGTCAGCCCAGGCAGCCATCACCCCGGGGGAGCAAATAATTTCCATTGCCGCTACTTCACCGCAAGCTTGGCCTCAACCCACTCCCGCACCGCCGGTTCCAGTTCAGCCTGAGTTTTGAGCATTTCGTAGGTCTCGCGCGCCTTGACGCTGTCATTTTTCTGTTCATAAATCCGCGCCTCGCCAAGATAGCCGATGATGACAAAACCGGGTATTTCCCGCAGGGTCGTATACTGGCTGAGGGCATTGTCCAGATCACCATTCATCTCATAGACCTGACCAAGATCGAACAGGACCAGGGGGAGCAGCGGGTTGCTCTTGCCCAGGTCCTTTTTGATGGCCGCCAGTTCTTCCTGGGCCTTGGCATAATCCTTTTTCTCCACCTGCTCATGGGCCAGGGTAATCCTGCTCCACATGGCCGCACCGCTGCCGGAGTAATCCTTAATTACCTGCTGCAGCTCTTTGTCCCGCGCTTCGACATCGGTCTGCTGCATGGCCTGGGCCAGCAGGGCGGCGGAATCATTTTTCTGCTTTTGCGTATAATAATTGTAAATATTCCAGACAGAGATTAAGACTACGAGAGCAATCAGGGCAATCTGCAGGGTCTTGGCATTTTCAGTGATAAATTTTCTCGCCTTGGGAGGCAGATTCAACTCATCAAGCAGTGTCCGTTTGGCCTGGGTTACCTCTTCAACATGTAATTTCGTAAAAGGGCTGTTGTTCTGTTCTGACATGGGAATATCCTTATTTGGGGGTGAGAAACCAGGAGACAGAAGTCAGTAGTCAGGAGTCAGCATAACTGATTCTGACGTCCGGCATTTTCATTCTGAATTCTGAATTCTGTCTCCTGATTCCTGGTAGTTATAAAATTTATTTGAAAATCCGCTCTGCACAAAATAGTATGCGAGGGTTCATGGTCGGCAAAACCGAAATTTGCTCGCGCAGTCGACCAAAATGTCACTTATACAAGCGGCACGCAAAAAAATCAACGCCACACTTCTTCTGTGATTAGAAACCAATAAACTTTATGAGCCTATCACCTTACGCAGCCAGAGTCCAGACCGTCACGGAACTGACCCGCTCCATCCGGGGCCTCTTGGAAACCGAATTCTCCTTTGTCACGGTAAGCGGCGAGATTTCCAACCTCAAACGCCCCTATTCCGGCCATTGCTATTTTACCCTGAAAGACCGGGAGGCCCAGATCAAGGTGGTTCTGTTCAAGGGCCAGCAGCGCTATCTGGATACCCCCCTGCAGGACGGCCGCCAGGTCATCTGCCGCGGCAGGATATCCGTGTACGAGCCCCGGGGTGAATACCAGATCATCGCCGACTTTGTCGAATCCTACGGCACCGGCGCCTTGCAGATAGCCTTTGACAATCTGAAGAAAAAACTGGCGGACGAGGGTCTCTTTGACCGTGAACGGAAAAAGCCCCTGCCCTTTCTGCCGGAAAAGATCTTTCTCGTTACCTCGCCCCGGGGCGCCGCCCTTTTTGATTTCCTGCGTCTGGCCCGCAGCCGTTTCCCCTCCGTGCCCATTGAAATCTCCCCGGTGAGGGTGCAGGGTGAGGGCGCGGCCGAGGAAATCGCCCGGGCCATCAAGACCATCAACAGCAGGGCAACGGAGGGCGTCATCGTTCTCTGCCGGGGGGGAGGATCCATCGAAGACCTGTGGGCCTTTAATGAGGAAAAAACAGCCTGGGCCATTTTTGAGTCCCGGCTGCCGGTGGTGTCGGCCGTGGGCCATGAGGTGGATTTCACCATCGCCGATTTTGTGGCGGATCACCGCTCCCCCACCCCCACGGCAGCGGCCAGGGACGTGCTACCTGACAGGGAAACCATCAGACAACGACTTTCGTCCATCTCCGGCAGACTCACTTCAACCATCAGCACCAAGGTCGACATTCTCCGCCGGCAGGTACGCTATGAGCAGCAGCGCCTGGGCGACCCGACTGCCATGCTGAACCATTTCCGCCTGGTCATCGACCACAGCCAGCTTGCCATGACAGGCGCCATGGCCGCCACCATCCACCGCCACCAGGAGAAGCTGAACCGGCTGGAAGGCAGGCTGGCCATGCAAAACCCCGCCCGGCAACTGGTCCTGCGCCGGCAGCTGGTGGATGAGCTGGGTGAAAAGATCATCGTCTTCACCCGCATGCAGCTTGAGCGCAAACGCCAGGAATTTGCCAAGGCCGCGGTCTTGCTTGATGCGGTCAGCCCGCTGGCCGTTCTCGGACGCGGCTACGCCATTGTCAGCAGGGATAGCGACGGCCAGGTCATCCGCTCCGCCAAGCAGACCGGGCCTGGCGAGCTGCTGCGCATCCGGCTGCACGACGGCAGTTTGGTCAGCGAGGTGAAGGAAAGGGAGGGGTAACTACGCAGATCGACCCTGCCACCCGTAGGAGCGGGCCATGCCCGCAATCCCGCAACCCGTCAAACCCCGTGGCATCCCTGAACAGATAATCACCGAGTCCCTGCAAATCTTCTTCCCGCTGCATGGGCTCTTTCCGGCCGCCTGTTCATGAACTAGCGCGGGCATGACCCGCTCCTACCGGCCGATAGGGATGATTGCAGAAAATTCCCCCCCGAAAATTCCACCACGCCCACCGTAGGAGGGGGCCATGCCCCCGACCCCGCGACCCATCAAACCCAGATGGCATTCCAGAAAGGATAATCACCGACCCGTCGCACCAATCCCGCCCGCACAGGATTGGCGATCATATACCGGGCCACGGCCCGCAGGTCTTCTTCCCGCCGCAGACCGTGGTCGTGATAGGCCTGCTCCCACAGGGGCCCCTTCCTTGCCAACACCCGATTTGCCCTCCGGGCGCTTGCGGACTTGAGACGATTCACCACCAGACACAGGGGATCATCTTCGCCCAACTGGATGAGCCAATGGGCGTGATCAGGCATAAGCACCCAGGCCAACATCCGGGCATCACCCAGCATTGCGCTCTCTTCGAAACAACGGGCCGCCGCACAGCCCGCATGGAAATCAGCGAAAAAACATTGCCGCCCCATGGTCACGCTGGTCACCAGATAGACATGGTTAGCGAGCGATGCACGGCCCCGTCGCAAGGCCCGGTGCCCGGATCTTTCCGGCTGTTGGTTCGGGCCATTCCCGGGATGGCGATTGTTTGTATGCTGGCTCATAATGTTGTCGCGGGCATGGCCCGCTCCTACCGGCGAGGGGATGGTTGCAGAACATTCCGCCTCTTGCTTCCCTTTTTTGGTCCTTTCATCATCGTTTAGAAAATTCCACCACGTATCGAACCGTAGGAGGGGGCCATGCCCCCGATCCATCAAATCCACGCATCCGACGAATGGGTGGTCGCAGGTCAAAGGCCGCATCCAGCAAACGACGGGTAAAGGTGTGCCGATGCGACCGGGGGAAATGATTGGTCATCGGCAAAAGCCAACTCAGAAAATCAAAGGTCCTGGTAAAAATTGGCATTTCCTGTCCGTTCATGAAAACACCCCCCCTTAAAAATTTTCACCGCCTGCGGCGGCAGAAGAATCAGAGCACCAGAGGCCAGAGGGATCAGAGGCCAGAGGTAAATGGGGACGCCACAACGCGAAACCCGATGTACCCGCTCCTGTAAACCGGAAGGTTCCACCATCGGCCGGCGCAGCGCACATCCTTCCCAAAGTTAGCGAACGAGCCGCCGCGCACCACCCAGTGCACGCTGCTCGATACATCCAATTTTTCCCTTCCATCATCCACATTATACGGATAGGCTTTATACAGACTGCGGGTCCATTCCCAGACGTTTCCAGCCATATCACAGGCCCTGCACTCTGCCTTGCCGCTGAGGAATATTCCCACCGCCGAGGTGCTGTTTATCCCTGTCTCATCCATATTGCAGCGAGAGGCTGTTTCTTCCTCATTTCCCCAGGGATATTTTCGGCCGTCGGTGTGGCGGGCGGCCCGCTCCCACTGAGCCTCACTGGGCAGGGACACCTGCTGTCCTAATCGCTCGCCGAGCCAGTTACAGAAGGCAACCGCCTCAAACCAACTGACATTCACCACCGGATGATTATCAAGATCAAACCCCCCGCCCATTTTCCCAGGTCCGCTGCGCTCCCCTTTCCACTGCCAGCCGGCAGCCGTCCAGCAATGCCGCCATTGCTCGGTATAGCCACCATCCTTGACAAAAGCAGCAAATTGCCGGTTGGTTACTGGGTACTTGGCGATACGATAGGGCTCACGGATCAAGGGGCATTGAAACCGCTCTTTTCCCTCACCCATAATAAACGGCCCGCTCTCGATATCGCACCAGAAGATATCCGGCAGGCCGTCGCCATTGAGGCCCACTCCGGGCCGAGGATCACCCAGCAGAGACAGGGTGTCGGCCGCCTTTGTCCGCTCCACCGGCACAAGGCGTTCCTTTTCCATGAGATCAACCAGCCGCCCCCTGACCCGGCCCAGCAGATCGCGACCGATGGTGCTGTCCGTAACCCGATTCACCCCCATTTCGCCCAAGACCTCGCCCGCAAGCCAGGCATTACGCCAGGCAGGTTCCTCGTCCACCGTTTTCTCCGGGCACAACTCCCACACCAGGGCCAGAGGTTTATGGATGTCGCCACCCAGATAGACCAGCCTGCCCACGGCCAGCAGAATCACCTCCCGCCAGAAGGCGCTTTCCGCCACAAGCCCGGCCGCCTGAACGGCGAAATCGGCCTGGGAACCGAGATGGGCTCCGGCCAGATACTCCTGAAAGGTCCGGTGGGGAAAGGTAAATACCTCGGGCGCCCGTTCAAGCAGAAGACCTGCGCGGTGCCGCATGGCAGAGACGACCTTCTGGGCCCTGTCCCGGCTCCCATCGGGGTGGAGTGCAGCAAGGGCCTTTTCCAGGCGAAGCTCTCCGATATCGGCCATGGCCTCGCCCTCGGCGGCTCCCCCCTGCCGATGTGCATCAAAGGCTATTTGCCACAGACAACGCTTGAGATCCACGTCGGTCCTGCCTGCCTCAGCCAGCAACCGGCGCAGACCGGTCGCCTCCTCACCACCGCCCAGCTTGATCTCTTCCCAGCGCCAGAGAAGAAGCTCCACCGTGTCCTCATAGAGAAGGGCCCTGGCATCCGGCAGCCGCCCCTTGTGGGTGTGAACCAGGGCCATGACGGTGAGGAGCAGCGGATTTGGTGCAAGACGCCAGAGATCGGGACGGCGCAAAGCCCCATGCAGACGCTTGGCAAGTTCCTCTGCCTCTTCTTCCTTTACCTCGCCCAGCCGCACCAGTTCCGCATACCAGGCATTGATGAAATGGTCGATCTTCTCCTCACTGAGCTGGGCAAGTTCAACGGAGGGAACACCTTCGAGCTTCCAGGCGGGGTCCAGGTAGGAGAGGGTACGGCAGGTGAGCAGATGCCGGCTTTTGGCGTAACGATCACAAAAGACCTGCACTGCATCGCGCACAAAACCGCGCCGCTCCCGACCGGGAATTTCGTCCAGCCCGTCAAAGAGAACGATGGCCTTGCCATCGTCAAGGGCCTGCCCCAGAGGCTCCCCGGCAAATGACAGATTCTGTGCCGCAAGCCGACTCATGACGAAATCCCACAGGTGGCGGGGCGCGGCTTTCACTGCATCATTAGGCAGCGAGGAAGCGAAATCCCGCAGAACAATAGGAATGGGGACGAGATCGCCCAAGGCTTGCGGCCAGTTCGGCAGGCGCTTCAACCAGCCGCCCTCCGGCTCCAAACCGTTTAAGGCCAGACAGAGCCCGAGGTGATTGAGAAAGGTCGATTTCCCCGAACCAGGGGCGCCGAGAATGACAAGCCTCTGTGCCACTGACGCCATCTGAAGTACACTCACGGGCTGGACATCCGACTTGTTTTTAGGAAAAATAGGGATTGATCCACCAGGACGAAACCTTCTTTTTTGATCTTCGTCCAAACGTATGGTGGTATCCAGAGCCACATAAACCTGGTCCAGGTCAAGCTGCTTGCGGCCGCAGGTCGGGTCGCTGGCCCCGAAATCCATGCCCCGCAACGGCAGCTTGCGGCATCCGCTGACCAGCACCCTGCGATAGATTTCCAGGGCCCGGACCGGGTCCTCGGTGGGTGCGCCCATATAGATATTGCCACGCACATCGCCAGCCACCGCCACCCCATAGGCCCCAGCCGCAACCGCCCCCGTCCCCTGGGCCACGGCCCCGGAGCCCGCCACTCCGGCTGTTTCTTTATCACCACCCCAAAGTCCGGCAATGGCAGCCTGATAGGTGTCCTCATCCAGAGCACCACTCTCAAATGCCATGCGAAGCTGGGTCATTCGTTTTTCACGCTCATCACTCACCGGTTATCTCCTTCCTTCTTTCTGCCAAAGGCATTGCCGCTGCCGGTGATGATATTGCCGCCCTGGACATTGCCGCCAATGGCCACCCCACCAGCCCCGGCCGCAATTGCACCCTCTCCCTGGGCAATGGCCCCTGAGCCTTCAAGCCGGGCCTGGAAGTGCTGCAGGTTCAGGGGGAGGAGTTCCTTCATCAAGGCCGCAATCTCCCGGGCAAGTGAGTCATCTTCGCTGAGCGCCTTTTTGATCTGCAAACGCAGGGAAGCCACGGCATCCTCGTCAGCCGGGTGGTCAAACACATCATTGACGGCCTCGCGCACCGCCTCACTTCCTTCCTCCCTGCCCTGCCAGAGTCTCTGCCACAGGGCCTTGGCCTTTTCCCAGCCCTCCTTGCCGATCTCCTGTACCACCGCCTCGGCCGCCTTCTCCCCCGCTTTAGCCAGGTATGGCATGAGGGGGATAACCAAGGCCGTCACATCCTTTGCCAGCAAGGCGATATCCATTATTTTCTTCTCCTCTTTCCTGATGTATTCTTCTTTGCACAGCGGGGCAACATTATCGCGGGCATGGCCCGCTCCTAACTACCCGAGGGGGATTGCAGAAAATTCCGCTTCTGGCTTCCATTTTTTGGTCCTTCCATCATCGTTTAGCAAATTCCACCATGTTCCACCTGTAGGAGCGGGCCATGCCCGCGACCACACGACACGTCTTACCAGACCCAACCCCGTCGCAAGGCCCGATGCCCGAAATTTTCCGGCTGCTGGTTCGGGCCACTGCCGCGATGGTGATTATTGCTATGGTGGCTCATAAGGTTATCGCGGGCATGGCCCGCTCCTACCGGCGAATGGGTATGCAATAGTTTTTTGCCCAATACGGCATCAGCGGGATCACCAGGGCCGTCACTTCCTTGCCAGCGTAGCAAAATCCATTTTTCTCCCCTTATTTAGACAAATATGAATACCGATTCATTATCAAGGAAAAGGTGTCGCAGCAATAGAAAAATATCCCCAATGGTTTACATGGAGAATTGAAACAGCCAGGCAAATCCCAAGGCATCCTTTATTCGTCACGCTTTTCCCTCTTTGACAGGATGAAACTGAAGGTGCTCCCCTTGCCCACAATGCTTTCGGCCCAGATCCGGCCTTGATGGGCCTCAATGATGACCTTGGCTATGGACAGGCCGAGTCCCGAGCCGCTGGTGTCCCGGTTGACCCGGTAAAAGGAGTCAAAAATATGGGGAAGATGCATTTCCGGGATACCTACGCCGGTATCCGACACCTGAACGAGAATATCCTTTTCACTATCACTGAGCGTAATCTTGACGCATCCATCCGGTTTGGTATATTTTAAGGCATTCATCAACAGGTTGGAGATAACCCGGTCCATCATCATGGCGTCCGCCTGAATTACCACCGGGACGTCGACAGGAGCTTCATAGACGAGTTTGATCCCCTTTTTTTCTGCTTCAAGCCAGGCCATGTCTATCAGATTTTTCATTGCCAGCCCAATATCATAGGCCTCCAAGGCTGGTAGATACTCCTTGGTTTCCAGTCGGGAAAATTCAAGAAAATCCGCGATCAGCTTTTCCAGTTTGCCCAGATTGCCCTGGACCATTTCAAGATAGTTCTTCTGTTTATCCGAGAGAACACCTGTCTTGCCAGACAGAATTCGGGACAAGAGCCCTCCGGAGGTCATCACCGGGTTCTTCATGTCATGGGCAAACATTGACAGAATGTTTGCCCTCTCCTTGGATAATTTTTTAAATTCGGTAATATCCCGAAATAATTCTACTCCACCGATAAAATTGCCGGCATGGTCGAAAAGAGGAAAAGTTGTTACGGAAATAGAGATAAAATCACCATTTTTCTTCTGTATGACCGACTCGGTTGCCACGCTTTGTTCCTGCCTTTTTAAGGTGCGTTGCAGCAGTGGGCAGGCAGCAGCATCGGCAGTCCCATGTAGAATGGCAAAATGGTATTTACCGAGAACTTCCTCACGGCTGAAGCCGGTTATTTCCTCAGCAATTTGATTAAATTCGACAATAGCCCCGGCTTGGTCGACAATGGAAAAACCGAGGGGCAGGTTATTTATTATCAGCTCAAAAATCTGCTCTTTTCCCATAGATCCTGACATGAGGGCCACCTCCGGTAGCAAGGGTAGAGGCAAAGGGGTTTCTGACCGGGCACTTCTGTTCAAGGTACCCTTCAAGGCGGCAGTGAGGAAAGCGCCTCGTCCAAGGTGGGCTTGTCGGTAAGGCACATCATTACCCCGGCGTCGCGCAGGACATACTCGGGCCCCTTGCCGCGCACGTCCTCCTGCAGAAGAACCACGTCGATCTTCAACGATACCAGCCATTCGGCGACTCGGATGCCCTTTGGCCTTTTCCTCGGTTTGGTGCGGGTTGCTGATGATACGCTGTTCTTCCACGCCGTGGTCGGCACGCCGTACTGTTACCAGTGCGAAGTAAGGCGACTCACCGAAGTGAGCGCTGACCGCTCCCTCGCGGTCGGCTAGCGGAATGGCGTAGCGCAGGTGGGTCACCTCCGGAGATTCCACGTGGAGCAAAACCCGCTCCACGTGGGGCACCGCCGCGCGCACAGCGGCCTCGATGCGCCCCAGCACCTCCTCGACCTTCCCGAGTTGGGCGACACGCAACGTCACTCCTGCCTCGACAAAGCGGAAGCGCCCGGCATTGCGCCCGGTCACCCAGCGAAGCTCGGAAACCGCTGGGGTAGCATCGATGACCTGACGGATGCGCTGCAGCGTTTCCGCGTCAAGCGAGGCGTCGAGCAGCACGCGCATCGAATCACGCAGCACATCCCAACCGGTCTTGACCACCGCCACGACGATGAGCAGCGCCGCGATGCGATCAAGCGGCAGATGCAGCCACTGCGAGAAAAGAGCCACAAACGCAAGACCGGTGGTGAACACATGAACCCGATACTCCTTGGCATCGGCAAGAAGCGCCGGCGAATTGGCCTCCCGCGCGGCACGCATCTCGAAGTGGCTGAAGAAAAGCGGTATCGCCGTGGTGATCAGCAAAAAGCCAAACATCCACGGTTCAGCATGAATCGGCGCAGGCGGCGCCAGCAGTGCCTCGCGCACGATCTCGTAAGCGCTGACGAAAATCATGGCGGCGAGACCGGCCGCGGTTAAATTCTCAACCTTGTAGAGGCCGTAGGGAAAGGCTTCGGATTTGCGGGTTGCGAGCCTGAGGCCGATGAGAACGGCCACGGCGGTAAGGAGATCTACGACATTATGAACCAGTTCCGCGGCCACGGCAAGGCTGCCGGAGGCATTGGCGATTATACCATGGAACGCCGCGAGTAAGACATTCAGCGCCACAGAGTACCAGCCCCAGCGTTCGAGTCGGGCGACAGGAACTGCGGAGGCAGGGGGCGTGAAATTCTCGGAGCGATTAAGGGAGATCGAAATTATAAAATTACCGTTTTAGGGGCGATTGTTATATCCCACCAGCGCAGAACAGGTGAGCGTTGTAGTCGTTGTTCAAGGTCTGATTTTTTGTCGCCGCAAACCTTGATACCTTTTTCATATGGTACAT
>JAHIVT010000082.1 GCA_018816555.1 Pseudomonadota bacterium | reverse complement strand
TGCTGAGTTGAAAAGTACCTCTGAGCAATTTTGCCTTGGAAGACGCGGCTCCGATTTCCGCTGCTATGTCAATAATTTTTTTCGATTATTTGATTTTTTTTACACCTCCCGCGCATTGTGTTGCGAAACTCTAAACTCCAGACATTAATTGTAAGCCACGAAATGGTGAATCAGCTGAATACTCAAAACCATCAACAAACCTACGTTTTTTTTCAATTTTCTCTAATTTGTATTCATGGTCATCATCAAACCCCAGTGACCGCCTTAAGGAATACAAACCGCCCAATATATCCGTCGCCTTGCTCGGCTTTTTAGGCAGTTTCTTGTACTCTTCTTCAAAATATGTCTCTGTGCCGTATGTAGGGTACGAAAAATAACTTTCCTCTGAGTTTTTATTCAGCCATCGACCAATTTCCACGCCATTTTTTATAGTGCTAGTATGGTCAATATCTTCCATTTCAATTTCGAAAACACCCAAAATTTGGTCAGGCCAACGGGACTGATCAAGCAACTCCTTAATGAGCGTTATGTTCTTTGATGCTTCTTCTTCTGAGCAAAATTCCTCTGAGCTTTTTCTTGATATTGTTTTTAGCAGCAGATCTTCTTTTTCATCTTCATTAAGCTTGGTTTTATTTTTTTCTGGTAAATCTTGATCCTCAACGTGAATATTCAGGCTTTCTCTGACATACTTCCTGAATTCTCCATCTACCTCACCAAATACTTCGGTGTTATCAGCTTGAACTACAAATGTGGGTTTAGGGTATCCTCTTTGAGACATGTCATCTGCCACATAAGCCATAATATCTCTATAGCGAATAGCTCCATCTAGTTCAGCTATTGACTTGCAAAAGCTGAAAGTAAAAAAGCTATACAAATCATTGGCCAGAGATGTTTCTTCTGAACTGGACGAATGGAGAAAATACAGGTTGTTAAGGCTATTTTCTTTGGCCGATTTTTCAAGGGTAGGCTTGATGTCGTCATCAGATTTTATATAAGTAGATCCAGAATAGCATGCATCAATAACCTTTACTGTCAGCTTTGGGTTGAGATTTCGAATTAACCCATCAAGTTCAGAGTTTCGTAACGCTGTTATTTCTTTTCGTTTCTCATTGAAATCTGAAAAAACGTAGAAAAAGTCATCATCATATCGAGCTCCATGCCCCGTATAATAAAAAACGAGTTCCTCGACAGAATTTTCCTTATGCTTTTTGACAAACTCCGTAATCTTTTGTTTGGCCTCAAATCCTTTAATGTTTCCTGCCATGAAGCATATGTCATCAAACTTACCTAGCTTCTGAAATATCTTGTGCACCAGGTCTGAATCATTCTTGCACGCACGGAGTGAGCTATAGCTCTGGTATTCACTAACTCCAAATATTATTGCTACTTTCAATTTTCAGATCTCCACGCTCAATAAGGACTAAAGCTTTAACGATTTCGGGTAACCTGACCGCGCCACCTGCACTTGCCGCGTAAGCGCCGCCGCCATTCACGCGGTCAGGCTGACCCGCTGGTTCAAGTAAGCCGCTTCGCGGCAGAAAAACTGGCTTCCATTCAATTTAGCCTTGATTTTGCGGCCGCCTTCCCTTTATTGTGCTTTTTATGATGGCTCACTATTCGCTCACCAAATGCCTACTATCTACCCAATATTGTAGCAATTAACTTACTTACTTCCTGCACCACGATCTCCTTCGAAGCAATACCCTTATAGCAATAATCACGCCAGGAGCATGCGGCTCCTTGAACAAAGGATTGAAAGCGACTAACGACATGTCGCATCAATCCTTATTGGTTAGGCTACATTTTATTTTAAAAAGGTGGACTTAACTTCATGTCTGACCACTCAACTCTACCCGTGAAATTTGGGGCATAAGTGTCTACAACAGTTTTGACAGTATCAAAAAAAGCTATGTCTGCTTCTGGATGAACTACTACTGACTCAATGAGATGATCAAAATCAAACTTTAATCGAGCACCATTTGTTGCTCCAGTTTCGTTGTTTTCATCGAAATAAATTATTCGTACCTCTTCCTCATAGCTAAACACTGGACGTTTTTTGGTTGCAAGGTCAGCGTGAGTAGGCGTCTTCTTATTGCTACCTGGTTTCTGGTAAGTAACCTCATGCAGTGAATACTGGCCCTTAATCAAATTTAATTTTTCATATGTTGTTTGAAGTACGACGCCATCTGTACCTTTACAATAAATTTTCCATAACGCATTTGATTCATGGCGAGACATATTCCAACAATTAATAAATGTATTATTTCTCCATAGGTTGATAATCCTTTTTGCCCTTTCGTATGCAGTTTCTTTGGACATTTCACCTATAGGAGTAATTGGATGACGATCGATTACATGCTGTAGTTGTTCACCAGTAAGACTTATTTCCCAAGGATCACCTAATAAATCAGAACGGGACAACCATAGACACTTGTTCTGTATCGTCCAAACAAATTTGGCAAAGTTCATATAACGCCAGACTGGTCTATTGAGGTTATCTTTTCTCATTACGATTATTGTCTATAAGAGCCTAACGAGTTATCAGCTATTTTAAGTCGACTAAAGAAAACTGAAGAAAGGGGTCAAGTCCTCTTTTGGCTTTTATCCGCACAAAAAAGTCAATACTTCCAACCCCAACAATGCCACTATTCTATCAGGTGCAATACTTTGCAAGGAAAATATGACGTGTTTTTTTTGAATTACTAAACAGTATGATTGAGATGTGGAATAGGAAGGTTAAGATCTGGAAGGCTTCCCAGAACTTAAGATGTTTCCTGAGCATTCTCAGACAGCTCTGCTCACAATTTTGGAGAGAAAAGAACCTAAGACGCGAAGGGCACACCTTTAACCTTGTCGGTACAAACCTTCCCAAGTGAGTGCTTACCTTCGCGCGGTCCAATATGTCCAATTTCAGCATCTCAAATTATTCTCGATATATGATTAGCACCTTATTGGTCGTATATACGCATTCCATGTTTCCATAAAAATTGTGCCTGCTCAAGGCCTTTTGTCTCAGGGAGAGCTTCGATCCTTGGAATAATTTCATTGGCTTTTGCTCTAAATTTCTTGATGTCATGTTGGTCAGTATCCTCAACATATAAACACAGCTTTCGCGTTATCTGAAAAACTCGCTCCCACGTAATATCGTGTCGGATGGCTACCACCTGGTAAGTCTCACCCCTTAATACAGCAATCGCTATTTCCTTATTCCTTTTGTTCGTCTTAATCATGGTATGTAATACATACTCCTTCGAACGTTTTGCTTCAGTCGAGCGAGGTCCGATCGTCGGCTAAAAACGATATTGTACGCCTGGCACAGGCATGATCTTATGGGGTAAAGTTCCCCTGCATGTAAGCCCTGTTCTTCTCGTAAGGAAGGAGCACAAATAATAGCCGAAAGCAAGGGCAATTACGCGAGGCATCGTCCGGAGGAAGATGGAGTGAAAAATCAGAGATTAGGTCTGCCAACCATAGATTCACCAATTAGCAAGCAACTGAAGGTGTTTCCTGAGATGGCCAGCCGTCTTTCAACCACCAAATTTTTCTTTTTTGGTATGATCAAGTAAAGGTGTTTCCCGCTTTCCCATAAATTCAGGAGGTGTACTATGAAAGTTTCTCAAGCGGTCGATTTTCATTTGCAGTATCACCGGTCCAATTCCAAAAAAAAATACCGTCAAGACCTGTGAGTTTGTTCTCCACCGTTTCACAGCCCAATTCGGTAAACGTGATCTGGCCAGCATCTCTCATGAGGAAGTCCTGGCATTCCTTTTATCAGTCACCAAGAACAATAAGCAGGCGACCAAAAGAAATCGTTACTCGGTTCTCGCATCTTTTTACAATTTCAGCATCAACACCGCCATGCCGGCGTTGACCAACCCCTGTAATACTTCGGTTATCAAAAAAATATTCAAGCGACCTCATGCCATCCAATGGCAAATCGTTGATAAAGAGACGGTTGATGAAATTATCTTTCGCACCATGAACTCTCGGAACAGACTAATTCTGGAGCTCATGGCGAGGGGCGGGATGAGAATAGGGGAAGTTTTGAACCTCAAGCCCTGTGATATTCAGGAAAGATCGCTGACCATCCAGAACCCTAAAAGCGGCAGAACTGGAGAGACGGTTTATGTTCCGCGAAAAATATTGGTAAGGTTAAACGACTACGTTAAAGCCAAGAATATCGTGTTAACTGATCGCATTTTCCCGATCTCTTATGTTGCTGCCTGGTCGATGGTCAAGAAAGCAGGGAAACTTGTCGATATTGAATTGCGCCCTCATGATCTCAGACGTCATGCTGCGACTTATGCATCGAGATCCGGCACCCCAATTGAAATTGTCAGCAAAGTAATTCTCCGGCACGCGGATTTATCAACGACTCAGAGATATCTCGGCAAGGTGAATGATTCAGAAGCAATCAGGTGGATTGAAACGCTTTATGGGTAAGAGACAAATAGAGGGAGGAGGAAATAGCGGGACCTCCTCCCATGCTGCTTTTGAAAAGAAGTTTTTTATCTTTTCAGGAAGCCGATTTTTCTTTGATGTAGTTTCCCGGCTTGCCTGAATATCGTATATATGTTATATTTTATACATGGAATGGACCATTATTTTCACTGATGCGTATGAAGCCTGGTTTGATCACCTTCTTGAAAAGGAGAAAATAGCCATCGCTACGGATCTTCAAGTATTAGCCCAAATGGGTCCATCACTTGGCCGTCCCTATGTTGATCAGGTGAAAGGTTCACGGTTTTCCAATATGAAGGAATTGCGAACCAAAGTTTCCGGCCATGTCTACAGGAGCCTTTTTGTCTTCGACATCCATCGCCAGGCCGTGATCCTCAATGGTGGCGACAAAAAAGGGAAGGATCAAGCAAGATTCTACAAACGGTTAGTCGCTGAAGCTGATGAGCTTTTTGCTGAGTATCTTCAGAGTATTGAGAAAAAATAAGGAGATCGTCATGAAAACGCTCGACCAAATCATGCAGGAAAAATTTTCTCCAGAACAAAGGGATGAAGTACGCCGGAAAGCACAGGAAAAAGTTGCCGCGCTCCGCCTGCAGCAGGTGCGTAAAGCCCATAATATCACCCAGAAAGAGCTTGCCGCTTCAATGGGACTGTCACAATCAGCTCTTTCTGAGCTTGAACGGCGCCCTAATATAACGTTAAGCGTGCTGCAGCGCTATGTTGAGGCCCTTGGTGGTCATCTCGAAGTGCGGGCCGTTTTTCGAGATGGAGTGGAAGAACTTGTCGCCTGAAGTTGTTTCAAAAGAGCGATGTCGACAGTAGACATCCAAAGATTTGGAAATGATGAAAAACAAGTAAATTCGATGTGGCAATCTTAAACCCTGAACGATAAGCTCACTGGTTGCGGTGCTGTTCCCGCAATCCATGTTAAGTAGCGGCTGGTTATGTGATATTTTAAGTTTATTAATAATTGTTACACCCTCACTTCCTATAACTCCAATTCTGGGAAATCGATAAAAGGGAATAGTGCATAACTATTCCCTGGTTAAAATTTTTGAAAAATGAATCACCCGCAAACTGATGGGGAATATCATTTATTTAAATAAATTTTTTTTTGTGACTGGTGGGGTTAGTACTTTTCGAATTACTTCTACAGTCACAACAACGTCTTTTCTGCTGTTAGTGCAGATTAAGTATTTTATGCCAGGTTGTACAACTAATATCTCATGAGAAATAATTCCATTTTTACTCATATGCCATTCCGGAAAAACATCTTTGCCATTGTAAACACCTATTTCATTGCCTGAGTAGGAGGTTTGATTTTTAATTTTTCCAACCACCTTAACTAGGTCGCCGACCTTAACGTCATCCTTTCCAAATGTAAAGGCGTAAAATGATCCAAATTCATCGAATGAATCACTCCACTTAAAGGTTTTTTCAAAAACCGTAACAATCTCAGGATCTGGGAAAACCTCCTTCGTATGTTTAATTCCGACCAGCGGAATGGCCTTGTTTTTGACGGCCACATAATCTTCATCCGGCCAAATTTCCGTGGCCGACCGCAGATAAAGATTTCCGGTTTTTTCATTCTCTTCCGGAGTAGAAGCAAACTTTATTGCCTTGTCGGCGTATTTTTCAGCTTCCTTGCCTTTTTTCTGTTTTCCGATTTCAAAAAATCGGTCAAAAGTTTCTTTTTGTCTTGCTGGATTTGGATCAATCCGCAAGGAATAGTTATAGAGTTTTTCGGCATCATCAATATCTCCGGCGTTCAGCTCTTTTTGAGCAAGTTGGGCAATGTCGGCGCCATAGTTTGCTTTTAGCTGATTATTGCTTTTCGCCATCTCCATCAGTTTTGGGAAAATTTCTTCCAGATTTCTGGTATCAAGATTCAAAATTGTTTGTCCGGAACGATAACTCGTACCCTCTGCAACTACTGCTTGGCGATAGGCCTTTTTGGCATCAGAATTGTGGCCGATTTTCTCATAGGCCTGACCTAAAAGTTTATAGGCCTTACCCATTTCACTGTCATCAATCTTGCCGTCTCTCAAGCCTCCATTAATGACGTTAATCGTCATCTCATAGTCGGTTTTATCAAACAGTTTTTGGGCGTTATCTACAACGCCGCTGCCGAGAAACCCGGCAAAGACAGGAGACGCACAAAGCATCAAACCGATCAACATTGAAACCAAGAGATTTTTCTTCATGGTAATTCCACCTCACTTTCTATATCTTTAATTCCGGGAAATCGGTAATTCACGTAAACCTTGCCACATTCACCGGCCTTTTGACCTACATTCAGGCCCTGAAAGACCATCTGCGGCACAATATATTTGTTTCTGTGTGAATCATTCAGACAGTTATACAATCGGAGATTAGAATTGCCAATATTAAGCAGTAAAGAATTCGCTTGAGTATACGTAGGTAGGAAGCGCATGCAATCAGTCTGCAGCTGGCCAGGTTGCCGGCAATCGACTTTTTGATTGCATTTAGTTCGCCCAGGTCGCTGCCGGCATTCGATTTCTGCAATCAGATTTCCGGACTTTGAGACCAGCGCCGGGCAGTTCGGGCTGCAGTTCACCGGGGAGGTGATTGCATTTTCCGCTATTCTGTTTCAAGCGGAAGAATTTTAAATCTTTTATGTCCATCCTTGATTAACATAATGATATAGGATAATTCCTTTCTGAAACGAGTTTTGGTGATAAAGGAGAATGGGTATGAAGTTGCAGTGGGCACAAATATTATTTTCCGCAGCCGTTGGTACAACTTTGGGTGGTGTGCTAACAGCTTCTCAACAAAAAATCATCAACAGACGGAAAACCTTGCTGAAATTCAATCGGTACTATGAAGATTTGGTTGATTGTCTCGTGGAAACCCATAAGGCCGGACAGGCTTTATTAGGCCTTCCTTTGCAAGTAAGATCGCCAGCAAAAGAAGCCCGGCAAAAATTTACGGATGCTAAATCGAAATTTGAGAAGAAAGCTACGGACTTCCTAGAATTGTCTTTGTTAATTGGTATAGATTTTAACTGGAGTGAAAACGTATTTAATTATTTTAAACCAGCTATTCAGCAATGCAGAGAATTTGCATCTAACCTAGACGATACCATTTCCAAAAGTAATAATTATGAATTACTTGCCACCGAAAAACACTTCATGGAGACAAATAATGAACTCGGCTATCGATATGCCAACGTAAAGAAGTTTTTCATTCTCCAGATGAGTGTTTTTTGGGTAATTCTGCCAACCCTCAGCTTATATTTTCGTATTTTTTATGAGCGGGCAATTGGATGTCCATTCAGCGAATGGCTCCTCCATGAGTCGCCACCACAACTCGAAAAAAAGGTGCCTGTCTGTTCTCTTATTATTATGGGAATGCAGAATGTCCAATGACCAACTTTTTATGCCAAAAATCCGCTATTCTGTTTCAAATTGGGGGCGGAGAGGAAGTAATTTGACTTCGAATGGCACAATAAGCATCTCAACCTGAAGATAGATTGATATTCTCGAATATACGATGTGACAATATTAACCCTCCGCATAGTCTGATTTGATGCCGTTGTTAGGCGAATGCTTCTGCATCAAGAGGGAACCTGCCATCAGTAATATAAGCCAACGCTCGTTCTGTAAGCCCTTCGATCTGGTTTTCGGGGAAGCCTACATACACACAAATATGATTTAACGCCGGGAACCATCGTTTCGTAAGTAAATCATTGATCCGTTCTGGAAAGATTTTTCGCCGCCCATCATCAGTAAGGAACGGTGGTAAAAAACATAGAAGAAGACGCTGAAGCCCGAGATGGCGTTTTGACAAGAAATAGAGCCAGAATGGGAACTGTTCGTCGAGCTGATATACGAAGTTACGGACCTCTGGGATCTCAAACAATTCCTGCTGAGTGTGATCATAGCCGTGGAATGAAATGTCAACACGTTCCATGAATTCTCTCGCTGTGTCTGGCGATTCGGTGAGTCTTTTCAACACACGTAAAGCTGCTGATGTATCCATTGCGTCAACCTCAGCTCTCGAAATCACGAGAACAAGCGGATCAACTGACTTAGGCAGACTAAGGCTTTCTGATGCCTGAAGATTAGAGAATACTTGTCGCAGATTTCCAATTTCCCATTTCTGAAGGAGTTGCTGAATGAGCGGTTTCACAGCAGTAAGAAATTCAGGGGTGCTACCAGCCGGAACTGAACCGTTCATAACCAACGAGATAAGTTTTTGGAGATTCTCACAATATTTCCTGCCTCTCGATCCTTTGCGGAAATCAGAGTCCTTCGTGGCTTCACGGTGGAGACGGCGTGCATAGCTAATCTCCGCACTAGCGCCCTCCATGACAGCCGAAGGGTCTTTCCCTCGCATGTGATCGCAGAACGTTTCCAAATTGTATTCAGGGGATACCAGACTTATCATCGTTGTTGATCTCCTATGCCTACAAGTAATTCTGCAGACCTGTATATCTTCTCAAAATGGAGGATGCTCTAATTGTTTCTCTTTACCGAAAATTTCGGGCCTTGGATAGAGCATGATCTGTATTTCGGCAATACTCCAATATTTTTTTCTTAACAAGCCAATTTTACAAGAATTATTACTTTTCTGTATATCATGCTGGCTGAAGGAATAATCAGTTTATGGAGAACTTCGAATGCTCCATGTCCCTGCCGTATTACAGGCAAGTTTTGAGGAGAATCTGCGGTATTGGCAGCGGCGGTTTTTGCGGCAGCAAAAATAGGCGGTGGGTCAAACGTCCGCTGCGACGATTTGTTAGTTTCCGCCTTACGCACCGGCTTCATGCTCTGAGAAACCAGCAATAATTAGCTCAAGTGATTCATCGCAACGCTGGCAAAGGGATTTGAAATGGGCCTTGTACTCGCCAAACTCTTTTAAAACTCGTTTGCTCTCACTGGCAGCATCCGAGCCCCATCGATGACCTCGAACCAAAGATCTCAGGTTGTGGAGTTCGTGAAAGGGGCTCATGAGATCATGCGCATGTTCCTCCTCAAACCCTAGCCCGACCAAGCAGGACTCCAGCAACTTTAACTGACGCATCGTCGCTGACGGTGTTTGGCCCAGCTCTATAGCTTTTGCCTTCAACCACTTTTGATCCAGCCCTTCGACAACCAATTGATCCAATGCCATGATTTCGTTTGCCCATTCATCTCGTGATGCAGTCACCGGATAGTGAACTTCTTCAATCTGATCAGGATTTGGCAAATTCCACCAAGGACATTTGCTCTCAACAAGTCCACGCAGCCTAGTTTTCAAAGCAGGAAGAGCGTCGTACTCGTCGTGCCACTGACCTTCAAAGTCGGTCGTGAAGGCTCTTTTTGACAGCCCTGATTTCGGTGCCTCATTAAACTGTTTCCAATGCAACTGCTCCTCATAGGGGAGTCGGCGCAGGTACACAACATAAGTATGTACTTGGCCCGCTTCGTTGATGTCGTATGTTTCTATATGCCACGCCCCGCGGCAAGTGATGGAGCGATCTTGCAAAGTGTATTTCTGACGATCAGCTTTGTACTTAGAAAGCACTTCGGGCCGAAAATAAGCAGGGCTAAGTTCAAAAGGAAGATCTGATTCAGTGAAGTAGTTGGCTGTCGCGCCGGGCGCACATGATATTTCTGTTATTCGTTTATTCTTCCAATCTTGGGCAATAAAGCTAGCATATTCCCTGTCGTCGTAATGAGTTCCCCAGATTTCAGAACGGACTGAAGCCAGTGATATTCTTGGCTCGATTAGCTGGATCCCGCGCGAGTAGCTACCAACTCCAGGCTGGACTGTTAGCCACACGGCTATTCCGTCGTGCTCAGGAAGATGTCGTTCATCTCGACCATCTCCCCATCCAGAGAAATTTCCTTTTCGATACCTTGTGAAATCGAACATTCTTAGAAGCTTTGTTCGAGAGACTGCGCAATATTTATTCAAGACCTCAGCCTTCACTAAGACAGCTCGGCCACCTTCGAGGTCAAGTATACTGATGCAATCCTCGATGTCGCCGTGCTGATCCAACCTGCACCATGCATTTCTTTCAGTCACGTAGTGAAGGTCCAGAACCTGTGTGATTTCCTGATTTACTTCAAAGTAGCTGGAGTCGCCAGTGTGTCCCTCGAATGAACGGCCAAAAATTATTTGAGTTGCAGTCTTTAGAATTTCACTCCCTTCGGACTGACAGGGCCTTTCAATCCAAACATCCTCCTGGCTTGCGACCAGACTCCATCCGGAGAAAGGATTTGAGCTCCAACCTCGAAGATCATCACCGTGATCTTCGAGATTTACGTTCTCAGGCACTAGCAGCGCGTAGATATAGACATGGTCGAGGCTGGCATAAATCAGAACATTCTCATCATTCGCTTCTTCGGAAAGGAAGGGCAGGATATCGTTCTGACTACACCACTCTTCAAATTCGTCCGCGTCGGCCGGGGCCTGCGAAAGAGCTATCAATTTTTCAGGGTTCAGGAGATTCATGCTGCTTACCAAGGAAACTAACGAGTATGCAGAAAAAGCCGTTTTTGCGATAACTTGCGTGGCCAGGAGAGTCTCATTTTTGAAAATCTCCGGATATCCTCGATCCAGCTTTCTATCTCAGCTATTCAGCTTTTTGGCTCGTCTATGTTGCTTTCATGTTGTTTCTTTACCCTATTCAGGGCTGTTTTTGCCTGATTGATGCCTGCTTCTACGGGGTTTCACGACGTCGTACACGACGGGCACCTTCAGCAATTCTTTCCCTGCAACCTGTATATTTTAGATGAACTTCATTCCAGAAGTATTCAATCGTTTCCCGCCCAATGTTAGGAGACAGATCCTGGAACTCCCAACTTTCATTATCGGCATTTGGGGAACGACTGTCTGAAACATTGACAACCAAAACTTGAGGTTTTTTCTTAAATTCAATTCTAACTTTGTATTGATCAAGAGAACCTCCAACTCCCGGTTTCGAAGCCCAAAAAGTTGCTGCCGAAAAATAAAATTCATCATTCAATAATTCTTGCACGATTTTATGGTCACGGAGATTTTTTCCCTCTAAAATGGCACTTTGCAGCATACGCACATCTGATTCATCAAGGCTTTGTTCAACATCAGAGTCGTTATCTGCACCCGAAGAGGGCGTGCCAGCACGTACAGTGAGTCCACAAACTTCATCTACTCGCCAAATAGCACCGGGCGTTCCTCTCAAAATTTGATCAAATAAATCAACTCTAGATTGAACAGGTAGTTCCTCTAAATCCATTGAGTTAGGAACGCAATTAATTTTATCGAGAGATGCTATGATTACATCCCTTGCTACTAAGGAATCAGTGGATGTTTTGGGGTATGTTCTAAACTCGACCTCATCTTCATTAATTTTACTTGCTGAGACCTCTATTTGGTAAATATCACGGCGTCTATATTCAGAAAATCTTGGGTTCAGTTTGGTATACTGAATTTTCGCTAAAACATTTTTGCTCTGCTCAAAAACTTGAGTTATTTTGGGCTCATATTTGTGTTCTGGTTGTTGTGATTCAATCTGTTCCTGCAAAAAAGTTAACAAATTTATGCCGCTCGGCATGCTCACCCTAAGCCCGGTAATAGATATGCCGTATGTAGCTTTAGAAAGTGTAGAAAATACTCGTTCATAAAAATCTTCTCCAAAGGCAAAACGAGTCATGAGATCTGGCATAATCTGTTTTCTTCCAAGCAAGAAAACTCCTTGTTCTGCAAAAATTGAAACTATTTCTTTGTAACTGCCATCCTCAAGTAGTGTTTCTACATCAGAGCGCCTTGGAAATGGATTATTGTGACTTTCAATCAACATAAAAACCTCCTACGACTCAAAAGGGGCGCGAACGATTTTTTCAAATTTAAATTTCGATATACCAATCCCATGCAAGTTTTCAATCGACGCAAACTCGGTAGAAAAATAATTTTCAAAGTGCTCAAGTTCATTCTGCGGGCACTGAACATGAATTGTAATGTTATCATGGGTTAAGAGACCTGCGTAACCTAGGTATTTGACTAAAAAACGGATACGACTTGGGGTTTCAGTATCAAAATATAAAACACCCATAATCTTGTTTTGAGAATCTGATTTTTGATATCTAATGAGTAAAATTGATGAGTGCAATAATTCAGGCGTTAAAGTTTTCGACCAGATAGGCATTTTTTCAGGAGAGTAAAGAAACTCTAAGGAATGAACAGTATGTCTAAATTGAGATAATGTTTGCAGACGGCCTAAATGTTCTTTTGTTGATAAAAAAACTGACAGTGCTGGTACTGGGGTGTGGCCTAATCGAATACCTTTAATCCACTCTTTTGACTTTGCTTGATCCCACCCCTCATGGCAATCCCATACAACCATTACCGTATCGATAAGTGTGTCATTTGGTAAATTTCTTTGTGCGCTTAAAGAATTTATTGAATCGCGTGCATGTAAAGCTGTTTTAGTTGAATCATTAAGCCATGATTTAATTGTCGCCGGACCACCAACAGATTTAAAGGTATATCTTTTTCCATCGACAATTACTGCTCTTGTTCTGCGGGTATATGGGCATGTGAAAGTAAAAATTGCATCAACGCCATGAGTCCTTGGCTTTCCATTTGCGTACGGTTGACATTTTTCACAATCCATATTTTGATCAATTGGACCTCTCAGCACCCAATCGAAGTTCTCCACGAGAGAAGCAAAAAGTGAAGTGTTGGCCCAACCTTCTCTGCTTTGTTCACCTGGCATTAAATTATTCTCCTAACAGATTAATATTTTCTAAAAGTAATTCTGCAAAATTGACTGGCTGTTCCCAATCGAGGAATTCACCACTAACTTTTACGCCCCCTCGGCCTGAAATGGTAACCAAATCAAATTCTTTATTTTTTGGGACGCAAGAGAACCGTCTTATTGTTGCATTGGTGCCAAATATAAGATTACGCAACTCACTCAAATTACATTGTTTTATATGAAGTGTTGCTGCAGGAATTGATTCTACAGGTAAATCGTCAATCAGTAGATCAGACAGGGTGGGCTTGATAAAATTTTCGATAAGACTGTTGTTGATGAGTTCTTTAAGGTTAAACTTAAACTCTGAATAAGCAGGGCGCAGAGAGTGGTTCGGCCAGATTATTTGCAACATTTTAGAGTACTGGCGGTTCAAGCCATTACTGAGTAATGTGTTATCTTGAAAACGAAATCGACAAATAGCTTTTCTATGAATATCAAGGATTATTTCTTCAACATTATCGCCCGTTACGATACCTTTAAAAGTACGTTGTTCAGCCCATGATATAGAGAAATCGATATGTAGTTTGTCATAACTTAAAAGTTCAACATTTTGGCCATTTAGCGTATCTTTACCATTAAGAAATTCTATTTGCTTAGAAAGTGATATGTATTCACTGTTGGTCAATGTAGGGTAACTTATTTTGATAATCTGAATGTTGATTGATTTCATGAATATTCCCCTCGCTGTCCTGAATTTCAAACAAAACTTTGGGGACAGGTCTTGAAATGCAAGTTTTCTGAGTAAAGACCCTTAAAATTCACATTTCAAAAACTGACCTATTTGCATATGCTTGTCATGTGTCCATGTCACGCACACCGTTTAAGTATTATTACCTATCCTGACAACCTTTACAAAATGATGGAGTAAAAGCAAATATGGCAAATTGTCGCGGCCATTTATGAAATGCTCAAATCGAAAGATTTAGATTGGTAATCTATTGCCTTGAATGGAATCAGGAATTTTAGATGTTTCCTGATGCTTCGTGCGACGAACAGTAGCCACAAATTTCTCTGCTGCTTTTAATATGGCCACAAATCAGGAACCCAACGGAGAAACTTGGTAATTCCACCGAAAAAAGTGTAAAACATGCGGGATTGATGTCTTTAATTTACCGATTGAAACAGAGTTGTTTCAAGAAATATCACTGCCAGAAAGACATGTTGACGAAAATCATTTCTGGTGGCCAGACTGGAGCAGATCAGGCTGCCCTTGATATTGCCATTAAGCTGAATATCCCCTACGGAGGCTGGATACCAAAAGGCAGACTGACAGAAGATGGCCCTCTTGCTGAAAAATATGAACTCCAGGAAATGCATCATGAAACCCGATCGTCTTTTATTCTTAGACACGTATACCGATCCAACATTCAAATCAATTTCTAGCGCAGAAATTGGATTTGGTATCTCTTGCGCAAATTCAATTAAATCTTGGTTAAGAAAAAGAAATCTATCGTTAGTTGAATGCTCTCTAAATATATCAGACAGCGTATCCAAAATGGATTGGATCTATGATAGCTACAAATATTTGAATAATCTCGAACCTAAACCAAATGATGTCATTTTTATTTTTAATTCATTGATAAATTTTCCTGGTGAAGTCAGGCGATTAGTAAATCACCATACAAGAGTGGGATGTCCCATTATTGGATATACTCATGGCAGCCATTGGGATAAGACTGATTCAATAAGGGTGGAATCAAGCCCTAAGCTTTTGTACCAAGACTTAGCCAACATGTTAACTTATGACAGATTATTTGTTGTAAGTGATTATTATAGGGTATTACTTCGCAAAGAACTTATGGTTTTAGGTCCAGTAATCCTAGAAAGATTTGACGAAATTGTACGGGTAGTTGGCCTGCCAATAGACGTGGAAAGTATTGATAAATCAAACAAGAGAAGCAAAAAACTAAACACTTCAAATAAAGTACGAATTGTATTTAATCATTCACTACGCCCCCCAAAGCAACCTGGCAATGCACTATATGTTATTGAGAAAATCCTGAGTACACGTGATAATTGTTCCTTTGAAATCACAAGAGCCTTTATAGAAGGAACGCAGATTGAAAAAGACCTCAAGAACCTCTCCAAGAAATATAAAAGCAGGATAATTTTTCATAATAACTTAACATTAAACGATTACTATAATCTTTTATGGAACTGTGATATCCAATTTTCAACTGCGTCACATGAATCTTTTGGAGTATCTACAATTGAGGCCATGTATACTGGTAACGCCTGTTTTACTCCAGATGATCTTTCATATCCTGAGATAACAGGGGGGATTGGAAATTATCATGACATAGATGATCTTGTAGAAATGGTCATAAAATCAATTGATGATTATGTTTTTAGAAATAATATTTCTGAGGCACAGCGTTCAGTTGCGATGAGATATAAACCTTCAATTATAGTCGATAAAATCATAAAAATAATTGAAGAAATTGTTGTTTGATAGTCGTCTTGCTTCAAATATTAATACAAATTTTTATATACTACCTACAATAGAATATTTCGTAGCATATATTTTTCGTTGGCGTGTTTTTCTAACTCCATTCTATAACTTTTCTTACCTGTAAAATAATAACCAACAACCGCAATTATTATAGAGTTTGCCTTTTCTATGCTTGATTGAGATGATTCAAATGTTGGCGTTTTAATAAATTCGCTGATATCAATAATAACATCAAAAACAGACAAGTCGTTTTCAATATCTATTCCGTAATATTTTTTATGCAAATTAATTGATATTCTATCCTTATAACGAATTTCATTTTTATAAGATTCATCAATTATGAAGTCGTTTTCTCTACGTGAGACTGCCGCTTTAATAGTACGAGACTCTAATGATGACATAATGTAAATTGAAATACCGTCAGAGGATTTAATCCATGGCATTATCCAGGTATCAAAAATGCAACCAGTGTTATTCTTTTCTATTCGTAAGAGTTCTTTGTCAACATCCTCGATTTGGTTTTCTGTTAATAATCGTTTTCCTTCATCAGTAACCCAAAATTTTCTTACTTGAATTGGGCTCATGCCATTATTCATTAAATGAATTTGTGATCCTGAGACATATGTCAACCCATAGGTTCCAGCTAAAATGTAACTGTGTGTAGTTTTACCGCTCGCAGTAAGGCCTGATATAAAAACATTCCCATGATAATTTAGTTTTGAATCTCCAGATTTACCAATTTTCATATTTTTCATGTATTAATTCGACAGGTTTTAAAAAAAAATTCGATCATATTCAAAGTAACTATTCATAATATTTTTATTTTAAACTTATGTACGCCAAGATCCGTTTCGTTCATCTTTGCTGAAATCCAGCACTTGTATACACCTGGTTTTACGGGAGTTTTAATTTCAATTACTACCTGCTCTGCAGGTTCACTATGATATAAGTTCATACCTGATACTGTGATGTATTTACAATTATTTTTGCCACGTCTAACTTTTGAAGACTCTAGCTCTAAAGAACTGCCAAATTTAGCATTAAACATTTCAAACTCTGAATCGTAATTTATATATAATTTAGCATTGATAATAGCAGGGCTAGCATAAATATGACCTACATTAATCAATGAGAATCTTTGCTCGATTTTTTTTTCTGACAACAGCCAAAAAGCTCCACAGATCTTTTCGACATTTTCCATTTTAATTTTCAACTTTGGCTTTGACGTAAATTTTAATGTTAGGAAGGCTATAAATGACAACACTATAAATGAAACAAAATTCAAGGACAGCGAAAGAATATCAATTAAACTATTACTTCCCATTATAATCCTATTATTTTAATGCTAATGCCAACTTATTATAGATTGCATTCCGTTGGGATCTTTATCATTTAAATCTCTCGCTTTTAAGAATGTTCAAAGAATCGATTGATACCAATCGGCAACCAAAATGATAAAGCAAACGAGAAATTCTCATACTGGCGATATCAAAATTTAAAGTATAATGGCATACATTAAACATATTCATACTATCGAACTTGTTCAACAATAATGCCTTCTTATCTGATTAGATTTCATATAAATATCATCGAGTTGCATTAGAAATTCCCTCATCGTCATAAAAATGAACATTGATTTATTCAATCACAGGAGAATATTTTTAATAGGAATTTTGGGGAAAGAATTAAAAAGATGCCATTGACAAGGTTAACTATTTAAGCAAAACTGCAGGGTGGACCATATTCCTGACTCCTTCTTCCGATCTAAGAATGAATACCTATTCATTTAATCACAATAAAAAATAATTACCAGTAATTCTGAAAAACATTTTAAGAGAAAACCCGTGGCAAGGTGAATTATCGGCAGGGAAACTAAATTTTTAGATTCTTCCTGTTATGTTGCGAGTTGACCTATCTGGTTGAAATTAAAGGGTTTTTCTGGTATTTTTCAGGGCTCTTATATTTGTATAGATATCAAGAACTCACAGTGTATTTGGGAATTGTTGCTAAAAAACTCGCAACATAATTAACTAACTTTAATTAAACTACTACGGTAAAATTTCTATAGGCACTTAAGGGTTACTTAAGTGAGAAATAATTAAATAAGGAAAGAAATCCAGCCGTTAAGTCGCTCATATCACTCGTAATAATTTAATCTTTTTTAGTGGTACTGGAATTACACTATAAACAGTTACAGGAATTTTTGAGTTTGTAAACACTAAAAAAGTATAAAAATTAAATATAAAGAATCAGAGGAATAAAAAGGAATATTTGCAATATTTTTTTTAAAAATTAAAAGAAAAAGACCAATAAAATACACAACATAACTAATCGCGCAACATAACTACTGTATGTTTTTTTCGGTGATAGGGCGAAAATACCCCTGAAGGGTGGGAATACGGGTGGGAATTTTTTCGAGGTCAGCAAAAAGGGTTACGGTTTCTTGCCGTAACCCTTTGATTTTTCTATGGTGGGCGAGATGAGATTCGAACTCACGACCTTTGGCTTCGGAGGCCAACGCTCTATCCAGCTGAGCTACCCGCCCACAGATCATATCCAATTGCTTTTACCATGAATCACCTGGACCGTAAAGATTTTTTGACCCAACAACCGTCTCTCTATGGAAAAGTTCCCGCGCAGCATAGTATATGCCGTCGTCCCTGATAACTGCGTTGCCAGCTTCCGATCTCAACTCAATCGCCAAGCTATCCTGGCAAAGCATCAATCAAATGCAGCGGAAAAACACACAGGTTTCGATGATATCCTGTCTGGTTCTTATGTGCTTTTGCGGATCAGCGACACGGGCGAGGGAATGACCGAGGAAACGCAGAAGCTGATTTTTTTGAACCGTTTTTCACCACCAAGGAACAGGGCAAAGGAACCGGCCATGGTTTACGGCATCGTCAAGCAGCACAATGGATTTATTTCCGTGACCAGCGCACCGGGGCAGGGCACCACCTTTGACATCTACTTTCCCCTTTCAGATGCCAGGCCGGCCCTGGAGACTATTATCTCCGGCGATATCCTGCCCAGGGGAAGCGAGACAATCCTGGTGGTTGACGACACCCCGTCCATCCGGCAATTTATCCGGGACGCTCTTGATCCGCTGGGATACAAGATCCTTTAAGCACCCAATGGCGAAGAGGCCCTCAAATATCATGATGCGGGAGGCATTAGAACCATCGATCTGCTGCTGACCGATATGGTCATGCCGGGACTGAGCGGCAAGGAGCTGGCCCGGGCCATGCAACCCTCGCACAGGGCTATGAGAACCTTGTACATGTCAGGCCACATCAGTTCCGACCTTGGTGAAAATCAAACAGCCACGGCCGGTATGAATTTCATCACCAAACCTCTTTCAGTGCGGGAAATCGCCCTCAAGGTCAGAAATATTCTGGACAGCAGGGCTTTATAACGGCGCCCCCTTGACCCTTAGGCAAAATGGGGGATATCCGGTGCAGAATTACTTCCCGGTTATCCCTGCCGGATATCATCGAGATCCCCTCTGCTGGAAGTTTTCCCCTCAGGATAGCTGAACACAAGGTGCTGCCGACCCTTCTTCATGCGCAATCCCCGGGAGAAATGCAGCCTTGCCCCGGTTTCCCCGCTTGCCGCCACCTGCAGAATCTGCGCAATTTTCTTAAACTGGGGCCTGCTCTGCAGCGTGATAAATACCTTTTCCGCAATCCGCCTCTGCAAGGCCCGGTCAAGCGCAAGAAACGCTGCCAGTTCCACAGAGATAACGGGCAGTCCGTCCCCGGTATTACCGGGCAATACCGTGACGATCTGTTCCCAATAGTTTTCTGTCAATGCCGCAAGGATCACCTCTTCGTCCTGCAGCACCGCTGCCGTCCGGCGCAGGGTCTCCGAAATGTTTGGATTAAATTCCCGCAGATAGGGGATGAGATCAAGCCGGACCCGGTTCCGCAGATAGTCCCGCTGCAGATTTGAGCTGTCAGTGAGAAAAGAGATATTCTTTTCAGCGAGATAGGCCAGCAGCTCTTCTTTGTCCGTGGTCAGAAAGGGACGGATGATTTTGCCGTCGCGCATCATTTTCATGCCGGACAATCCGGTTCTGCCCGTGCCCCGAATCAGCCGCAGCAGCACTTCTTCTGCCTGATCATCCGCCGTGTGTGCCACGGCAATTTTTTCCGCCAGAAACTTTTCCGCCGCCTGACCAAAAAAATCATAGCGCAGTTCCCGGGCGGCATGTTCGATGGAAATTTTTCTTTTTCCCGCCTCTCCTTTTACATCAATGCGACAGGTGGCAAAAGACGCACCCAGAGAACAGGCCAGTTGCTCTACAAGATGTCCTTCCTTCTCCGCCTCATCCGGACGCAATTGATGATTGACGTACACCGCGATGATCCTGATAGACAAGGTGGGTGCCAGAGCCGCGAGCACATGGAGCAGGGCCATGGAGTCCGGACCGCCGGAAACACCGACAATAACGCCCTCCCCCGGGGAAACCAGGCCCGCTGTTCTGATGACCGCCAGTATTTCTTTTTCCAATGGATGCATGGTTATAATTGACAATTTATCATTGATAATTGATAATTACAGGATAAATTTATTTGCTGTGTCGAGTTTTAGTCCCTCAGTTCCGCGTTTCACCTTTGTGCCTTGTTCACCAACACTCTTTCTTGCGAAATTACAAGAAGCTGACTGTACAGGCAAGAACAACTCCAAACTCGAGACGCAGAACTCCACAATCCAATTGCCCAACTATACCATGCAAATCAAATCCAAAGAGACAAGAATATGAGAGTACGTAAAGCAGTGATTCCTGTTGCAGGTCTTGGTACACGTTTTCTGCCGGCCAGCAAGGCCATCCCGAAAGAGATGCTCACCGTGGTTGACCGGCCCACCATCCAGTACATCGTCGAAGAGGCGGTTGCCTCGGGCATCGAAGAGGTCATCCTCATCACCAGTGAGGGCAAGTCCGCCATTGAGAATCATTTTGACTACAATTTCCATCTCGACAAGATCCTGGACGAAAAGAAGAAAACCAAACTGGCTGAAGAGATGCGCCATCTGTCAAATCTCATTGATATCGTTTCCGTCCGCCAGAAAAAGCCCTTGGGCCTGGGCCATGCCATCTGGACCGCCAGAAACGTCGTGGGCAATGAACCGTTTGTCGTTCTGCTGGGCGATGACCTGGTGCTCAGTGAACCGCCGTGCACCAAACAGATGATCGACCTGTTCAATGATGTGCAGGAATCGGTGGTGGCCGTGCAGCGGGTACCCCTTGAGGAAACATTCCAGTACGGCATCGTCGAAGGCAGACATGAAGGCAATCGAGTCATCAAAGTCGACCGCATGATGGAAAAACCGGCGCCCGGCACCACCCGGTCGGACCTGGCCATTATCGGCCGGTATATCCTGCAGCCCGACATCTTTGACTTGCTGGAGAAGACCACTCCCGGGCATGGCGGCGAAATCCAGCTCACCGACGCCCTGCTTGCCCTGTCGAACAAAAGAGGCATGTTTGCCTTTGAGTTTGAAGGCACCCGTTTTGACGCCGGGGACAAACTGGGCTATCTCAAGGCGATCGTCGCCTTTGCCCTGCGCCATCCGGATCTCTGTGAAGATTTCAGCGAGCATATCAAGGAAGTCGCTTCCCACTTATGATCCACCTGGAAGTGGCGGTGGCTGCCCCTGTCACTGAGACGCTCACCTACGGGTTTCCGGCTGCAGAGGCATCGCGACTGCAACCGGGGATGCGATTGCTTGTCCCTCTGGGCCGACGGCAGGTCACCGGCTACCTGCTGGCCATAGGGCCTGCTGATGACACGCCTTTCCACATCAAGCCGGCCACAGATGTCCTGGACAGCCAACCTCTTTTCCCGGCGGGTATGATCCCCTTTTTCCGCTGGATTGCCGCCTATTACCGCTATCCACTTGGGGAAGTCATTAAAATTGCTCTGCCAGGCGGCCTGACCCAGCAGAGCGAACGCCATATCAACCTCACCGAGGCAGGCAAAAAGATAGTGGCAGACTTTCTTGCCGCCCAAGGACCGGACGCCCCACCCTGGCTGGCCGAACTGACCGCCAGAGAAACCCTTTCCCCGGCCCGGGTACGCCTCATATGGAGCTCGCGCAAATGGCGCAAACTCCTCGAAACATGGCACAGTGAAGGCTCCGTTACCATCAGCGAGGCGGTCAGCGCTGCCCGCACCAGGGCCAAAACCGAGATGTGCGCAGGGCTCTCCCGGAATGCCCCACCCCTTATCGAAATGCGGTTGAAAACATCCGAAAAAAAGGCAATGGCCCTGCTGCTGGAGCTGCTCGCCAATCGTCTTCCCCCCGTTGTCCCGGTAAAGGAACTAAACCACACATACAGCGGGGCAGGCAAGGCTCTGAAATCCCTGGAGGAAAAGGGTCTTGTTTTTTTCCAGGAACAACAGGTTCTCCGTGATCCTTTTGGCGAAGAACCGCCTTTTTTCCCGGAACCGCAGCAGCTCTCCGCCGATCAGGAGAAGGTGCTGGAGGAACTGCTGCCGGCCATTGACAGGAAATTATTTGCCCCCTTTCTGCTTTTCGGGGTGACGGGCAGCGGCAAAACGGAAATCTATCTGCAGGCGGCCCGCAGGGCACTTGCCGCAAACCGCAGCGTGCTGGTGCTGGTGCCGGAGATTGCCCTGGCAAGCCAGCTTGAAGCCCACTTTTACTCCCGCTTCGGCAAGACCGTGGCCCTGCTGCACAGCGGACTCAGTCAGGGTGAACGTTTTGATCAGTGGCACCAGATCATGGGGGGCGAGGCTAAGATTGTCATCGGCGCCCGCTCCGCCATCTTTGCCCCGCTCACCGATCCGGGGCTTATCATTGTCGATGAGGAACATGACAGCGCCTACAAACAGGAAGATACCTTGCGCTACCAGGCGAGGGACCTGGCGGTACTGCGGGGAAAACTGCAGCAGTGCCCGGTGCTGCTCGGTTCGGCCACCCCCTCGCTGACCACCTTTTACCACGCCTCCTCCGGCAAGTATCAGCTTCTCACGTTGCCAAAGCGAATTGAAAACAGGCCGCTGCCGCAAGTAACCATTGTGGACCTGCGCCTGGCCCGCAAAGAATCAGGCGGCCACCCCTTTTTCTCACGGCTGCTTCTTGAGTCAATCAAGGACAATCTCGAGCAGGGGGACCAGAGCATCATTTTTTTAAACCGGCGGGGTTACGCCAACCTCATGATCTGTGACGATTGTGGCGACCCGGTCAAATGCCCGCACTGCGATATTTCCCTCACCCTGCATAAGAGCGAAAAAATCCTCTCCTGCCATTACTGCGGCTTTCAGGCCAAAAGCCCCATCATCTGCCCTTCCTGCCGCTCAGCCAGAGTAAAGGAAATCGGCTTCGGCACGGAACGGGTGGAGGAGTCGCTCAGAGAACTTTTCCCCCAGGCCCGTATCGCCCGGCTCGATCGTGACACGTCAACGAACCGCAAAGAATTTCTCAAAATCCTCAAGTCGGTTCACCAACAGGAGACCGACATCCTGGTGGGCACCCAGATGATCACCAAAGGACATCATTTTCCCCATGTCACCCTGGTAGGTGTCATCTGGGCCGATGCAGGCCTGGGAATGCCCGACTTCAAGGCCGGGGAGCGCACCTTTCAGCTCATCTCCCAGGTAACGGGCAGAGCGGGACGGGGAGACAAGCCAGGCCGCGTCATCGTCCAGACCCACCAACCCGACCACTACTCCATTACCAACGCCGAGAATCACGATTACCGCGGTTTTTACGAAAAAGAACTGCAGTTGCGGCAGGCCCTGCAATACCCTCCTTTTTCACGGCTTATCAACCTGCGTTTCGCCGGAGACAATGAGGAGCTTGTCCGCAACGCGGCAACCCTTACCGCCCAACAGGCGCGGCAGCTGGCCGATACTCTCCGGGTCACCCTGCTGGGGCCGGCAGCATCGCCTCTTGCCAGAATCAGAGACAAATACCGCTGGCAGCTCCTGGCGAAAGGGCCGGACAGCAACTCCCTGCACGCATTGTGCGACCGTCTCGCCGGCCAACCCCTTCCCGCTGTTCGTGCCACAAAAGTCACAATGGTGGTGGACGTAGACCCCGAAAGCATGCTATAAATGCCAAGTAATTTGATTCCCTGCCATCCGCAGACTGTTATGCAATTATTTCTTGAAGCCCCTGATACTTTCTGCTAAAAATTACTTCTGTCACTTAAGGGCCATAGCCATTCTTTCATTTAAACCTAAACGATAACAATAAACATGCATGCCTCTTTTGCTCTCTCACAACGCTTACTCTTTCCACTGATCCTTATTGTCCTTTTTATTGCCGGCTGTTCTGACGACAAGATGGAGGTCGGACAAACCTCTTCTACTCCGGAAAAACCCTTATTTGCCCAGGAACCAAGCTCTCCCTTCCGCTCCATTACGGTTGCCGAGGCAAAGGAGATGATCGAGAAACGGCCCGACATCGTGATCCTGGACATCCGCACCCCCCAGGAACTCAGGGAAGGCGCCATAGAAGGGTCCACCCTGGTGCCGTTCTGGGCAATTATGCAGAACAAACTCACCCTGCCGAAAAAGACGCCGATCATGCTGGTCTGCGCCGTGGGGGGCCGAAGTTTTGCGGCTGGACAGATGCTGGTAAAATACGGTTACAAGGAAGTGTATAATGTCAGCGGCGGACTTGTCGCCTGGAAGGAATCCGGGCTGCCGGTGAAATATTGAAATAGAGAAGGCAGGGGCACACCTCGTGGGTGACCTCTTTCGGGCGGCAGGCCGTGTCTACAGCCAAAGCCTCCGGGCAAAAAAAAGCCCCCGCATCCAAATGGATAGCAGGGGCTTTTTTTCTTGGAGGAACACTTAGAGCTTGTTCGCAAACAGGCTCTTAAAACTTAAAGGTCAGCATGGCATCGACCAGGATCCGGTCATCGAGCAATGTATCTTCATTATCCGTCAGCGGAAACTCATAGGCCGCACCGATGTCAAACCACTGGGTGATGCGGAAACGGGCGCCGATGGCCAGGGTTACCAGATCCTTGTTATCTCCGTTGTTTTCGCCGCCGAGATTGATGATATCACAGGGATTGAAGGTGGCAATCGCCGCCACCAGATCCTCCTGGTCGCCGCTGGCCGTATAATCCGCCAAGTTCCGGTCACCGGAGCTCAACACATGAAAGTGATTGAGTTCCACCAGCGGTCTGAACCAGTCGGTCACCGCATAGCTCACATCCCATGAGTCATAGAGCATGGTGTTTTCTTCATCACTGTCAAAGGGAAGGACCAAACCCACGGTGCCGGAAAACTGCAGCTTGTCCCAGCCCTTGAGAAAGAGAATGGATGGTGCCAGATTGCCGCTGCCGTTCCCCTGGTAGACCTCGCTGTCGCCGCTGGTGCTTTCGTAGACCAGGCGAGCGCTCATGATGAAATCCTCTGCAGGATTATATATAAAGGAATACTGGAGGCCCGCGGCGATATCCAGCATGCCGCTGTGATCATCCAGGGTGTTGTCCGGTTCGCAGTCCACATAACCGTCCTTTACCGCCACCAGCGACAGGCGCTCATTAAAGGCGTAACTGAACTGCAGGGCGACACCTGTGACTTCGCCCCCCAGGTCCACCTTGGTTTTGGTGCCGCCGATATTCACGTTGATCTTGTCCGGCAGCGACTGGGTTAAAAGAATGGGACGCACCATGGTCACATTTCGGGCATCGCCGTTATACACCGGGTTACTCACCGGCATCTGGAAACGGTCAAAATCATCCGCTGCCACCGTCTGCGGCACGGAAAGCGCCACAAACAGCAGGGTCGCTGCACTGCAAGCCGTTGCTGCCAATCTTTTCCTCATTGTCTTCACCTTTCTCATATTATGTTAATAATGCCCGGCTTGCAGCCCTCCGCTGCAAACCGTCACTGCTGAAAAACAACTGCAACTGCCCCTGATGCACAGATATTTTCACCATTTGCATTTGACCAAGCCTACGCATATAATACCCCATATAGCTTGACCTGACCAACCCTGATGCTTATTTATAGTAATCATTACTGAATAATAAGCAAGCTATAGGTAAAAGTACCTAATAATATTGCACGCACACAATGTCGTCAAGGGCAAATTGGGCAATTTTGAATTATTTTTCGAAAAACCATCCAACATTACCTGTATAATTATTTCTCATGTGCTAATCGCCGCACATTTGGTTGAAATGGCACAATATCATTAAGTGTGCCTGCCCGAAATTGCTACATGCAATGTGCTTGATTTTAGCGAACACCTGTTTTTTTATAGTTCTCATGGTAAAAAAAAGTTACATTTGCTATAGAGTGTCACTCAGAAATTAAAATCAATAACAGCAACTTCCTGGGAATATGGCTATACGAGAGATTATAAAATACCCACATCCGCTGCTGCGCAAAAAGGCCAGCCCGATAACCGAATTCAATGCCGAACTCAAGCAACTGGTGGCAGACATGGCAGAGACCATGTATTCAGCTCCGGGGGTTGGTCTGGCGGCAAACCAGATAGGTGTGCCGCAGCAGATTGTGGTGATTGATGTCAGCCCCAAAGATGAAAAAAACAGACTGATCCCCCTGATAAACCCGGAAATCCTGGAAGGTGAAGGATCAGTGATTGATGAGGAAGGCTGCCTGAGCGTGGTGGATTATGCCGCCAATGTGGAACGCTTTACCTGTATTAAGGTGCGCGCCAGGGATCTTGACGGCAAGGAGGTTGAGTTTGAGGCGGATGGCTGGTTTGCCAGGGTTATCCAACACGAGGTTGATCATCTGGAAGGCAAGCTCTTTATCGACCATCTCAGCTCACTGAAACGGGCCCTGTACAAGAAAAAACGCAAGAAACAACTCATCAGAGAGGAACAGGAACGGACTGCGACAAATGATAAATAAAGTCAATCGCATCATTTTCATGGGTACGCCCGACTTTGCCGTTCCCAGCCTGCAGGCCCTTCTCGACCACGAAGAAAACGTGGTGGCCGTGGTGACCCAGCCCGACCGCCCCAAGGGCCGGGGAAGAAAACTCACCCCTCCTCCGGTAAAAATCCTGGCCGAAAATACCGGGATTCCTGTTCTGCAGCCGACCAAAATCAAAACAGAAGAATACCTTGACACCATCCGGGAATTCGAACCCGATCTGATCATCGTCACGGCCTACGGCAGGATTCTGCCCGGACCGCTTCTGCACCTGCCTCCCCTGGGCACGATCAACGTGCATGGCTCCCTGCTGCCCAAATATCGCGGCGCCGCACCTGTCCAGCGGGCCATCCTGAAAGGCGAAAAAGAAACAGGCATCACCATCATGCAGATGGATGAGGGAATGGACACCGGCGACATTCTCCTGCAGGACAGTCTGCCCATCAAGGCGGATGACACCTCGGCAACCCTGGCGGCAAAAATGGCCAGGCTCGGCGGCAGACTGCTTATCGAGGCCCTGGAGCTGCTGCGCAGAGATGAACTCCCACCCACCAAACAGGACAATCATATGGCCACCGAGGCTCCTCCCCTCAATAAAGATGAGGCGGAAATCGACTGGACCAGATCAGCCTTTGCCATCAGTTGCCGGATCCGCGGCCTAGATCCGTGGCCACTGGCCCACACTGAGCATGAGGGGTTGCGGCTGCGCCTCTTCAGTCCGTCCGTCATCAGCGGGGAACCCATGGAACCGCCCGGCACACTGTGCCGTATTGACCGGGACGGCATGATGATCGCCACCGGCCATGATTATCTCCTGGTGGGGGAGGTGCAGCGGGAAGGAGCCAACCGCATGCCTGTGCATGCCTTTCTGCAGGGCAGGCCGTTGAAGACCGGCATACGATTCGGTGTAAAATGATTGTTGCTTACGCAGACGCCTTTTCCGGCATAAGCGGCGACATGTTCCTCGGAGCCCTGCTTGACGCCGGACTGCCCGAAGAGACCCTGCAAAAAGAGCTGGCCGGACTTGCCCTGCACGGCTTTCAGCTGCAAATCTCCAAAACCGCCCAAAGCGGCCTTGCCGCCACCAAAATCACCATCACCACCAACCACGACCACCATCACCGCACCTTCCGCACCATCAAGGAGCTGCTTGGAAAAAGCACTCTTCACCCTGCGGTAAAGGAAAAATCCCTGGCTATTTTCAGCGCCCTGGCCCAGGCAGAGGCCCAGGTGCACGGCTGTCCGCCTGATGAAGTGCACTTCCATGAGGTGGGAGCGGTTGATGCAATCATCGATATTGTCGGGGCGGCAATCGGCCTGCATTACTTCGGCATTGAGCAACTCATCGCCTCTCCCCTGCCCCTGTCCCGTGGTTGGGTTGAATGCGCCCACGGCAGACTGCCCCTGCCGGCGCCCGCAGTCTGCGAGCTGGTCAAAGGCATGCCGGTTTATGGCACGGATCTGCCCCAGGAACTTGTCACCCCCACCGGGGCGGCCATCCTCAAAACATGCTGTCGCTCCTTCGGCCCCTTCCCGCCCATGGCAATAGACAAGGTCGGATACGGGGCGGGCAGCCACAAACTGGCCGACCAGCGCCCCAACCTGTTGCGGCTCATCATCGGCACCGCCGCTCAGGTCGAGGAAACCCAGGAGGTGGAGGTTATCGAAACCCATCTTGACGACTGGCAGCCGGAAGGTTTTCCCTTTCTCAGCGAGCAGCTTTTTGCCAAAGGCGCCCTCGACGTTGCCATAATCCCCATGCAGATGAAAAAAGGCCGTCCCGGTTTTCTGCTGCGGGTGGTGGCCGATCCCGCCTTTGCCTGGGAACTGAAACGCTGCATTTTGTCCGAGAGTTCGGCCATCGGACTGCGCTTTCGCCGGGAAGGACGCTGGACCCTGCCCCGGGAAACAGGGACCGTTGCCACAAGTCTCGGGCAAGTCGCGGTAAAAAAGGTGGTAACGCCCTCCGGGGACATCCTCTATCCGGAATATGAAGATTGCCGCAGGCTGGCTCTGGAAAAGAAAATCCCCTTACAACATATATACCGGGAAGTCGGCCGGGCGCTCCTGGAGGATTTCAGGCCGGCAGGAAACAATACAGAGAAAGAAAGTGTTTAAAATTTTTCTGAATGCAACGTGGAATAAGAAGTTCAGGCAGTTTCAACTTTAGGCATTTTAGCGCACTTTAGGATTTTCAGGCACTCTCAATGGATAAGCTGATCATGGCCATCGCCTCGGGACTATACACCGGCTACCTGCCCTTCGCGCCCGGCACCTGGGGCACCCTGGTCGCCTTCCCCCTGCACCTGCTGCTCATCCGCCTTTCCCCGACCGGCTATTATGCCGGCCTGGCCATCATTTTTGTCGTGGCAGTGCTGACTGCCGGCAGCGCGGAAAAGATACTAGACCGGGGAGACCCCGGCATTGTGGTTATCGACGAAATCATCGGCATGCTCATCGGCCTGATCGGTGCACCGCTACATGCGCTCCCGATGATCATTGCCTTCTTCCTGTTCCGTTTTTTCGACATCGTCAAACCCTTTCCCGCCAACTGGGCGGATTCCCATTTGCACGGCGGGCTGGGTATTGTGCTTGATGATGTGATTGCGGGCATCTATACCCTTATTGTCATGCAGCTGCTCAAGGCCTGGCTGAACTGGTAGCTCTGCCTGCCTTTTTTATCTGTAAGGTACCGCCTTGAAAGCTTGCATAAAAAAAACACCCTCTCCCCCATCATAGAGCCCATTTGAACCCTAATGCCGGGACCAGCTCATTTCTGATCAGCTCATGAGCCCGGGGGGAGAAGGGATAACCGATTTTATCATCGACCGATTCCGCCATGGCTTTGAGAACCGCCGTGACCGACTCCTCCAGATACTGCAGATTATACCCCCCTTCCAGAACATATATGAGCTTATTAGCGGAATACTCCCGGCAGTAATGCTTCAAGGTGCGGGTCACGGAGGCGTACCACTCCGTCGAGAGACACAACCGGCTGATGGTATCATGGATATGCCCGTCAAAGCCTGCTGAAACCAGCATGATCTGCGGCCGGTACTGACAGATAACCTCCTGCAGCACCTTACCGAGAAGACAGTTGTATTCCGTGTCGCCAAAGGCTGGATAGACAGGGATATTAATGTTATAGCCCGTTCCTCGTCCGGCGCCCACTTCGCCGACCAGTCCGGACCAGGAGGGGAAAAGGTTGGCCTGGTGGATGGAGAACACCAGCACCCGGTCATCCCCATAAAAGATCTCCTGGGTGCCGTTGCAGTGATGGGCATCGAAATCAAAGACCAGTATCCTTTCCAGTCCGTAATGATCGCGCAGATAGGCAGCCGTTGCCGCGATATTGTTAAAAATACAAAAGCCCATACCTCGCCCCGCTTCGGCGTGGTGCCCCGGCGGCCTCACCAGGGCAAAGCCGTAATCGATCTCATCAGCCAGCAGGGCGTCGGCCAGGGTAAGACATCCGCCAACGGCAAGCCCTGCCGTATAAAAAGAGTCCTCCATCAGGTAGGTGTCCTTGTCATAGGCAAACTGGCTCTTCCCCACGCAGTGAATTCGCAACTGCTCCATGTAAAAACTCGAATGGATGGCCAGCAACTCTTCCATGGTTGCTGAACGAGGCGGATAAAAGCGAAGAAAATTCTGAAATTCCGGTTTGCGGATATTGAAATAGATCCGCCGCAGACGCTCAGGGCATTCCGCCACCGGAATAAGCGCACGATGATCGTAAAACTGCGAATCCGCGATAATGCCGATCTTTTTTGTCATCTGCTAACCTGAGTCAGTCAAGGGTAATGGCAAAAAGGGCTATTGCCCCTCCGGCCCTCGCCATATCTAATAAATATAGCCATGCAGCCTGCCATATTCCGACTTGGTTAACCGGTATAGCTTACCGCTGCGTTCCTGCCCCAGGTCATTGTAGACCTCGCTGTCAAGGAAGGTGAAGCCCAGCTTGTCCAGACAACGCTGCTCGGCCACATTCCTCTGGTCGGTATGCACTTCCACTTGTCCGTAGCGACAACAGTCAAACAATCTCTTCACCAGCACAATCTGGGCTTCGGTTCCATAGCCCTGCCGCCGCCACTGGGGCAGACATATCTGCAGGGCGATGAGAGCGGTTCTGCTGTCCGCAGGCTTTTCCCAATAGCGGATGAGGCCGATCAGTTCACCTTCCCTGGTGCCGATGGTGTAGGCCCTGGCCTTGTCATTCCAGTAAAAATGGCTGACCATTCTCTGCTGATATTTTTCATGGGTCAGCTTTTCCTGGGACATGAAGCCGCCGGCAGCCTGCGGACAGTTCGTGCAGTTCAGGATGAAGTCCATGTCATCCGGCTCAAACTTTTTAAGCACCACCCTGGATGCATAGATGACAGACATAATACTTTCGTTGTTATTTGCGATCATGGTCTTCTGACCTTGTGGCCTCTGACAACTTCTGGGAAGAGTTGACGATCTGATCCAGAATTTGGACCACATCCTTTACTGCCGAAGCAATATGGGTGGTCAGATCCTGATTATGCACCGAGGAAGCGACCACCTCCTTGATATTGCTCCGCACCACTTCACTGTTTTCGCTGATCAGCTCGGCTTTATGGGTAACATCGGTGACCGAGGCCGAGATCCGGTTAATGCCGCCGGTAATTTTCTCGATGGCCCCCAGAGCCTCTTTAATAACATCAACCCCTTCGCTCAACTGCTTCACCCCATCTTTCATGGAGCTGATCGTCTCTTTGGAATCATCCTGGATGCCATTAACGATCTTGGCAATATCAACGGCGGATCTTGAACTCTTTTCCGCCAGTTTCCGCACTTCGTCAGCCACCACGGCAAAACCCCGTCCGGCATCCCCGGCCCTGGCCGCCTCGATGGCAGCATTGAAAGCCAGCAGATTGGTCTGTGAAGCAATATCTTTGATAATGTCGATAAATTCCGAAATCTGACTTAACTGCTTGGCCAGTTCACCGACATTGGCGTTGTTGATCAGCATGGATTCATTGATCTTGGCCAGACGCTGCATGGCCTTCCCCGCCGCCTCTCCACCCACCTTGGCATCATTGGTCACTCCACCTGATATTTCCGCCGATTCACCTGTGGCCCGCAGCATCTGCTTGACACAGCTGATCATCTCGTCAATGGTGCCACTGGAATTGGCCAGCAGCTGCACTTCTTTGCCAATGGATATATCCATGGAGGAGATATTGGTGGAAACATTCTGCATTTCCGTCTTGGATTCATTGGCAATCCCGGTAAGATTGAAAACCTCATCACTGGCCTTGGCCACCCGCTGCCTGGCAGCGGTTTCAGCTGTAATATCAAGGACAAACTCCAGGGCGCCTTCGATATTGCCCTTGGCATCCTTGATCGGCGCGCCGGTATATTTGATGGGAATCTCCACCCCTTCCCTGGGCCGGGCAACGGTTTCCTCGTTGACCACCCGGTCCTCCCGCATGGCCCGCCCCACCGCGCATTTATCCGTGCGGCAGTGGGAGGTCTTGAACAGGTCATAGCATTTGCGGCCTATTACCTCCTCGGGGGTGAATCCCAGGACCGCAGCCCCGGCTGGATTCATGAAGGTTACGTTAAAGGCGGTATCAACGCTCATCACCGGCGTGGGCAGGGCGTTGAGGTTGTTGATCTTCTGCTGGGCCGCCGTACGCTGCTTCACCTCCTCCGTCATATCAAGGACAAATTCAAGGGCGCCCTCAATATTACCCTTGGCGTCCTTGATCGGCGCACCGGTGTATTTAATCGGGATGATCACCCCCTCTCGCGGCCGGGCAACGGTTTCCTCGTTAACCACCCGATCCTCCCGCATGGCCCTTCCCACCGCGCATTTGTCGGTACGGCAGTGGGAGGTCTTGAACAGGTCATAGCACTTGCGACCGATGGCCTCCTCGGGAGCAAGTCCCAGGACCATTGCTCCCGCTGGATTCATGAAGGTGATGCTAAATTCCGTGTCAACGCTCATCACCGGCGTGGGCAGGGCGTTGAGGTTGTTGATTTTCTGCTGGGCCGCCGTGCGCTGCTTCACCTCCTCGGTCATATCAAGGACAAACTCCAGGGCACCTTCGATATTGCCCTTGGCATCCTTGATCGGCGCGCCGGTGTATTTGATCGGCATAATCACCCCATCCCGCGGCCGGGCAATGGTTTCCTCGCTGATCACCCGGTCCTCCCGCATGGCACGCCCCACCGCGCATTTATCCGTGCGGCAGTGGGCGGTCTTAAACAGGTCATAGCATTTGCGACCAACCACCGCTTCGGGCGCAAGACCGAGAACCGCGGCCCCGGCTGGATTCATAAAGGTGATGTTAAATTCCGTATCAACGCTCATCACGGGGGTAGGCAGCACATTCAAATAGGTTGTTTGCTCGCCGCTGGTCCTTTCTTTTTTTGAAGCTGCTGGGCACATTGCTGTCTCCTGTTCCTTTGTTTTTCTTATGGCTGTTTCTGGTAAAAGGATTTTTCATTCCCAAATTCCAGATGTTTCCCGATTAAATTCTCAATATTGATCACCAGCACGCTCTCGCTGAGATCGTCATCAGTGATCAACTCAATGGTCCGGTCGAGGGTATCCTGGCGGGGACGGAGTTTAGGATTTAAGGCAGGGGTCTGAAAATATTTCTGCTGTTTCTGGATGGTGACAATATCATCCACGGCAAGGGCAACCCTGCCTTCTGCCGATTGGGCGATGACATACTTATCGTTACCGTCCCCGCCATCGACTCTAAGGTCATAACCGAAAAAAAGACGCAGACTGACCACCGGCACCATCTGACCGCGCAGATCGATAATTCCCGTTAAAAAACCGCCCATAGCAGGCACCGGCATGATTCTGCAGTTCTCCAGTATCTCCTGAACATTGTGGAGGGCAATGGCGAAATCCCTTTCCACCTTGAAAATCAGATAGCTATTTTCAGTAATCAGATGATGGGAATGGCTCTCCAGCTCTTTCTTATCTTCGGCTAAATCGCAAGACATATTTGCCACCCGCCCCAACTCCTCGAGCTCGTCGGCCAACATGGTTTCCATATCCAGCAGCATGATATTACGGCCGGAGGCGAGGTGAAGCATGCCTGCCACCCCGGCACCCTTTCCTGCTTTCGAACAGGGAACGGGTACCACTTCGGCTGCCGCAACAGACCTTATTTCCACAATAGAGTTGACGACAACGCCGCAATATATTTCGTTGACCAGAAGAATGATCACCCGGCCCTCCTCGGAGAGAGAGATCTTTTCCTTTGCTTCGGTCAGCAGGAGATTGCTGTCAACAATCGGGATCATCCGGCCCCGCAGCTCAACCGCACCTTCAATGCTGCCGCTCTGAAAGGTGTCGTTCAGCCCGGAGAGGGTGGTGATCTCCTGCACATCATTGACATCGACCCCGTATTCCATGCCGTTACTGGTAAAAACAAGGTATTGCCGACACTGCTGCGCCGTTATGCCGGCAGCCACCTGCGGTATTTCATCTATCTCCTGCCCCGCAACGATCTCATCCTCAGCGGCCTGATCAAGCAGCAGGTTAAGATCAAGAATTTCCAGCAGGCGGTCGCCGTCATCCAGCCTGATAATGCCGGAAACAATCCGGTCATCACCCAGGAGACTCGGCAGAATAGGCTCAATCATCTCAGGCCGGACCCGCAGGACATCTTTGATGTCTTCAACGAGAATGCCGCATAGAGTGCTTCCCAGGCGGACAAACGCTATTTTATGATCCGGGCCGTAACCATTGTCAGCCATGGCAAGCCGCTTTTTCAGATTGATAACGGGAATCACCCGGCCGCGCAGATTCATCAGACCCTCAAGATAATCAACGCAGCCGGGGACCGGCAGGATCTTGTCAACAGCCTTGATTGCCTCCACAACCCGGTCGGCTGGTATGGCAATCTCGATCTCGCCGTTGAGGATGAAGGTTGCAAAAAGTTGTTCCTTTCCCATTTCACTCTTCCCCCAATAAAGATCCTCTTAATTGCCAGGAATCACTGACGAAATTGTCAATGCGCTCATCATGTCTGATAGAAAAAAGTATATAGAAATAAACTTTGAAAGGATATTTTTTTTTGAAAATGGCGGTGGAGGAAGGATAATTTTGCACGGATCACCATCTGGTATTCCATGGCGAAATCGCCCATACTACCACGTAACAAAAGATTTTTTTGGGGGGGGAGGGGGGAAGGCCCTGCTTTTCCCGAAAAAGAGCGGCCGTCTTTTTTAAGTCAGACCGCGGCAGCAAGCAAGAAGGACTGATATTGAAGGGAAACGCCATCAAGAGGGAAAAAGGAAAGTTCAGCAAGGCGCATCAATTTTGTCTGCGCCCGGAGAAGGTTAGCTATCATCCCCTGCCAGGCTGGCAGCCGTTTCGGCAGGGCGCAGTCATGTTTAATGGCTGCCTCTCTTCACGGTACGATCCACAGCCCAGATTACTCCCTACACCGCTTTCCGGATTTCACCGGAAAAAAGGCAAAAACCGTTACCGCCACCCTTTTTGGCCTGGTACATGGCAATGTCGGCATTCTTGAGCAGGTCTTCGGTAGACTGGGCGTCCAAGGGGTAGATGGCGATGCCGATGCTGGCTGAGGAGAAAATTTCCTTTCCTTCATATATGACCGGTTCAGCAAAGGCTGTCAATATACGCCTGGCCGTATGTACGGCATCCCCGGGTTGATTGATGTTGTCAAGAATGACGGCGAATTCGTCCCCACCGATACGCGCCACGGTGTCGCACTCGCGCACGCAACCACTGAGCCACTTGGATACGGTTTTGAGTAAGGCATCCCCAGAGGCATGTCCAAGGGTGTCGTTGATTGACTTAAAGCGATCAAGATCAACAAACATCAGTCCTGCCTGGTGGTTTTCCCGATGTGCCTGCTTAAGGGTATGCTGCAACCTGTCGTGAAAGGTCAGGCGGTTGGGCAGGCCGGTCAGAAAATCATACAGGGCCATCTGTTCAAGCTTGTGTTCAGCTATTTTACGTTCGGTGATATCCTTAGTACTTGTATTCATAAATACGATGACGTATTACTGTTGACAGTTTGACTTTTAGCGTGATAACGTACTTCCTAAAAACAAAGGAGGTGCGATATCCCAAGAAAAAGCCCATACACAATACTGCTTGATACCAAAGA
>JAHIVT010000081.1 GCA_018816555.1 Pseudomonadota bacterium | reverse complement strand
TCAATGGCTGAGCAAGACGCATTCAATAGCCAAGGGTTACCCAGGCTTTTTCCGGGATATCCCGGCTTGGTTTCGCACCTGGCGCAAAAAGGGCTGATTTCGTATTGGCAATGTTCGCCCTGTCGATGGTGATAGTCAATCTGTCTGTTTATTATCGATTGTAATCCAGCGGGGATCATTTTCTTCTGGTGTTTCCAAACAGTCATGCTGCAAAGAGAATTGTTTCCACACCGTATTTTTTGAACCAACATGATCAACCCAAACCGGCAGCGGGTACTCACCTTCCTGATCAGGGACAAGCCAACGGCCCTCCCCAGGCAATACTTTCGGATTCCAGCAAATGTCATTGATCAAATCATGACTCTCACCCAGAGATAACCCGCCGAAACGCTTTGTCTGATCGGGTTTCCGACCGGCCGCATTGATACGTGCGGCAAGCTCGCCACCTTTCACCCAGATCGACATTTCAAGGCCGGTAAGTATTTCCTGATAGTCAGGACGTTTATTTTGTCCGGTGCCCGGAGAAATTTTTTTATCTTTCATCCTCCAGACTGTTCTCAAAATTACCGACAATTCCGGTTTGCTCAAAAGCGCGTATGCCATTTCGGTTCCGAGGTATTTGTACCGGTCTTCTTCTCCGACCAACGAAAGCAGAAACCCATACACTGTTGAAGGAGGCGGGATCTCTTCGGTTTCCAGGTATTCCCTTGCATAGCCTTTGCGGAAACTGCAAACCGGCACCGAAAGATAAAGTGATGCACCATTATCAGTGGCTGCTTTCATCTTTTAAACCCAATTTTTCTTTGATAGTGCGTTTGGCAGTTTCCACTGCTTCCTTAATCCCGGCAAAAGCATTCTTCAATCCCATTTCCTTGATCTCGGGCAGATCGGTAATCGCCCCTCCCACTAGCAATTCATTTATGTCGATATCACCAGCCTTGACTTTGCGGGCCAGTTCCACAGCATCGATCTTTCCATCATCATCTGCCAGACAATAGAGAATTCTGGGGGCAGGATCTTCGGATACACGCAGGACGATTGATTCCGGCGAAAAATCGAAAAGAAAACGGCTGTGATTCCCGGCAACCTCGCCTAAACCGCTGATCGCATCAAGGGCATCAAGACAACGAGTTTTTTCCTTCAATCTTTCGGGTGTCATGCTGAATCCATATTGGTATCTGGTTGCATGCATCTCTGTTCCATAGAGTGATGTACGAACCTTGACCCCGCTTCTGGCGTTAAAAGAAATATCTCCCGCATACGGTGTTGTGGAAATCGCACGGCTGACCTCAAGAACGCCGCGTCTTTTGTTGGTGGTTCCTTTTTCTCCCTCTTCTCGGCCTCCTTCAGCTTTCATATATCCCAGAAGATCATCATCAATATATGTTGCGCCCATCTCTTTCGCCCATCCCGACCATGCCGCATCAACCCATTCATGATCATCAAGATCATCATTCCATTTTCGGTTCACTTTCAAGTTGTTTGTTTGCCAGTAATAACGGAGCGCCCAGCGAATTGCCTCAGCAGATACTGTTGTATGAACCTGATTTTTCCATAAGATTTTTTGCAAGGTGGTAATATTTCCTTCACTTTCACCGCGATTGTTTGCGGCGCATCCATAACCAGTAATAATATTGCCAAAAACGTGCAGGCTCATTTATTTCCCTCCCCATTATTTTCGTTGTTGTCAATTTCTTGAGTGTTGACATCTAATACCTGTTCAGCACCTTTGCCTGCGTAAGAAGCAAGGGCAAGTAGAGCTAGATCACGTGTTTTCTGCCAATCAGGTCCTGTGAAAAGCGCCAGGAGCTTAGCCCAGTTCTGTTGTAATTCTTTATTGATACCGCCCCGAGCAAAGAGATCGGCTATTTCAGCTCGCATGGTTTGAGCATTCTTTACTCTCATTAAGGAAGTCCGAATTTTTTCAAATTCGCGATCAAAAGGAATACGTTCCCCCTTCGCGGTTGACCTGGCTGCAAGAGCGCCATATCTGTTACGTAGAGCTGTATGTATTGCCACCACAAACAATTTGTCTTCTTCGTATGGCCAATCTGTTGACGAATTATGTATCATTGCATGCAACCCCCTTTTTTCATAAGTTGTATCCCGAGCGAGAGACTTTGATTTCATTATTTTGTTGAAATCATGAAACCAAGGCCTGTCAGCAGCGATATTTTCCGCTACCAAACCGCGGACAGTGCTTGTGCGAACATAGAATGTTTCATCTTCTTTAATAATAATTTTGTGTTTGAAAATCTGAGATGCGGTATGGAAAAAGCTAAGCCGTTTTCTATCAATGGCTCTCACCTGTTCTATCGCAGTTCGTGTCTTCTGTTGTTTGGCCCAAGGAATTGTTCCTAAAGTGATAACAGTACACGAGTCAATTTCCAGGTCGCGAAGCATTCCTTGGTGAAGGTTAAGAGCTGTAAGGGCAGATAGTCCCGCGTCCCCAAGGTTGTTTGCATGTAATTTCTCGACCGGAGACAGTAGATAATTTTGATAACCAGAGTGGTATTTTTCAAGATTTTTCAGGTGGGGAAGAACAATAGCCACCCCCTTGCGTTTATCAAATTTTCCTTCGGAGTTCTTACATGATATCAGAAAGTAAAGGGATGCGACTGGTGCATAAAGGAGACATAAAAATTTCTCATGGTTGTTTGTTAAAATTGTTTGCGACGGAAAACCAACGTGTCTTACCCCACCTCCAGGAAAGGCCCAACCGGCCAACTTCAGCTCGGGCGGAAATGTGCCTTTTTTGTTGAACAAATTGTCAATCGATTGATTTTGGTAACTTACCATGGGCGCAATCTCAACATGCAGATTTTTCCCTTCATACTCGAAAGACAATCGGGATGTTGTTTTGGCAATTTTTCTGGTTCTGCCATGCTGCAAAAAAGACTTTAAAATAGCATGATGCATCTGCACTCTTTCGAAATCACCTAATCCTTGTCGTCTATGAACCAAAAAATCAATCAATCCATCCTTATTAATGCCGAAGGACTTGTCCATAATTGGTTCAAAAAGCTGTTTCGGGGTATTCCGCCAGAAAAAATCAATTCCATAATCATGTGTTGACCAGCCCCCGAATTCCTCGAATTCTGCCGGGTCCAGTTGTTTCAAGGTCATATAGAGGCCCGCTAAACCAACGCGGTGAAGCTGGGTCATTCCCGGTTCAAATAATCTCAAATTCATCCGCTTCTGCATATTTTCCTCCCCAGAATGGGTCATATTCGATAAGTCCTTTCGGAGCGATGACATATTTACCCTTTGTGGGCCAACTCCAATTTCGACCGCGAGGAATCGGCATGGGAATGGCTAATTCGGCCAAAGGGCCATCCGTCATATCCTCTTCGCGAACCATCTCAACCGTGTAGCCCGGTTCCATCAAGGCGTGTTTGTTTGTTTCCGATTTCCATGGGGCATCCATCCAATCACTGAATGGTAATTCGAACGATTCAGAAGAACTGTGATCGTCCTCAAGAAAGGCTTCGAATAACTCTTTTTGAGATTTCCCGGTGTTGGCAGTCACCCGGTCAAGCCATGATTCGATGCGCCTCCAGTAAAACTCTTCATTTACTTTTTTTTCATAGGGCAGCGCGTTTTCAGGTCGAAGAAATAGGGCGGGCGCTGTATGAAGCGGAACTTCATCAAAACGGTTCAAGCGACCGAGCCTTTGAATCAAGGCAGGGACTGGAGCATATTCGGTTATGAGCAGGTCTGCCGAAAGGTCAAGCGACATTTCGGCTACTTGAGTCGTGACGGCAAGCATCGCCGGTTTATCGGGAAGAAATCCGTCGATAACGGTTCTCTGCCGGACAAGACGGTCCTTGTACCGATAACGGCTATGGTAGGGTTCGACCGGGTAATTCATTTCGTTGGCTCGCTTTGCAACATCGATCGCCCTGCCGATAGTGTTGCATATCCAAAGAACTTTTCTGCCCTCGAAAATCGCATTTGCACACTGATCCCAAGCATCTTCTTCGGTCGCCTTAGCCAAAAAATAACGTTTGGCTGTTTCCCGTTTAACAGGCCCGGAAAACATGCCGATGCCTCCTCGTTTGACACAAATTTCCTCCAGGGCTTTTTTCCTGACGGGCGGCAATGTTGCTGTCATTAACAAAACCGGAGTATTCTCGAAAAATTGGAGGAACCTGAGAAGATGGGCAAACAGCAACTCTGAAAAAGCATGTATTTCGTCAAAAACAAATACACCGCGGACCAAGGAAGGCCAGGCATACAAACCGCGCCTAGTGTTTTGCAGAATGCCAAGAACGGTATGTGCGGTACAGACGACCACTGCGGCCGGCCATGTATCGACTGCTTCGAGCCCCAAATAGGATAGTTCTCTCTGGGCAGGTGACCTGGGAGGCAGATTCTCTAATAGTCGGTAATCGATAGCCATCCGCGAATGGACAAGAAGAGCTTCAAAGTCAGGTTCCTGTAGATAATTGCTGAATCCCTCCGAAGCTGTGGCAGTAGTCGGATAACAGAAAAACAGTTTCTTCCCCCTGGCATGTTGTGCCGCCCATTGATAAGCGGCAACTGTTTTTCCTGCGCCGCAACCGGCTTCCACCAGCACTGTGTTTTCTTTTGCTTCCGCCACTTGTTTTTGGAAAGGCTTAAGAGCTTTGCCGGAAAGCTTTCCGGCAACCACCGCTGTTAACTCATCTTCACTAAAAATGGTTTGCAAACGTGGTTTCAGCCAAGCCGAGATGGATAGTTTCCTTTCCGGCAAAGCAGATCCCGCGAGATCCGCACACATGAGGGTACTTTTTAAAATTGAGATGAATTTCTTTTGTGTTTCGGAAAAATCATAATTGTAACGCCGAATAATTTTTGTAAGTAAATCTTTTAATTCATATTTATCAAAGGGACGAAGAGAGAAAGGCTGCTTTGATAATGATGGAGGTTTCGGAAGAGGGAGTAAGGCTGCGCCGAGACTTAACAGAGATTGTATTTGCGGGTGAGCCCCTAAAAAAACAACTTCCTGGCGAAGAATGCCCGACCGTTCTTTCGGATCAGGAAATTTCAGATGATGGCCGGCCAATGAAAACAGCAATGCAGGTTTAAACCAGACAGGATACTGTTGCCAGAAACCAGCAAGCCATGACTCAAGCACCGTGTCGACTATGATAATGCTCAGAGATTCATGCCGAAATCCCTGTCTGAATGACTTATCCCGCAGAGTTGTTTGGAAATGATCGTTGGCTTTGCCGATGTCGTGAAACCATGCTGCACAATAAACAGCTTCATCCCACATCTGAATAGTGGCATCAGAAGGAAGAAACTGGCTGATATTCTCTCTCAATACGGCATTAATGATTTGTGCCCCTTCAATGACTTGAGAGGTATGCCCGACCAACGTGGCCGCTTCCGGCGGATTCTCCGGGTCATCGCAGCTTTTGGCGAGCAGATGTTTGAATTTCATTATTTTCCGCCGCTCCATGGTTCAAAAAATCCGCAACCCATCTTACGGCGACCGCCAAGCCCTTGCTCCTGCAGGGCAATGGATTCATCGGCGGTTAGTTCCGAAACCAGCACTGAATAACCAACCACCTGTTTTTCATGAACTTTAAAAGTTTTGCGTTTGCCGATGGCTATCTTGCCTCTGCATTGCAGAGTAGCCAGTTGACGTTGGATTTCTTCAGTAAAACGTTCCTGGAGATGGCCGTTTTTAGTAGTTACAAAATGGGAGTACAGGGCGACAGCCGGCGTAAGTCCTCTGGTGTTCGGTACACCCAGC
>JAHIVT010000080.1 GCA_018816555.1 Pseudomonadota bacterium | reverse complement strand
TCTTTGGTATCAAGCAGTATTGTGTATGGGCTTTTTCTTGGGATATCGCACCTCCTTTGTTTTTAGGAAGTACGTTATCACGCTAAAAGTCAAACTGTCAACAGTAATACGTCATCGTATTTATGAATACAAGTACTAAGGCGGGGAAGAAGGGCAAAAAAGCAACACAGGTCGTTTCCAATAAGAGTGAGTTGCTTTTTGTCTGACTGATGCTTGACTTGCTACGGGTTGGTGGTCGATGTGCAGTTATTGTTCCAGAGGGGGTTTTATTCGGTAACACTGACGGACATGTAAAGCTACGCAAAGAACTTTTAACAGAGCACTTGGTCGAGGGTATCATATCTTTACCGGCAGGGGTATTTCAGCCATACACCGGCGTAAAAACTTCAATCCTCGTATTCCAGAAAGAGACACGAAAAGAAGACAAAGGAAAATGGAAGCAAGGCGGCCGACCCCGAACTGAAAATGTATGGTTCTATGAAGTCGGTGAAGAGGCCTTTACCCTGGATGCCAAGCGCAGTGAACGACGGGGGCAGAATAACGATTTCTGGGATATGCTCGTCAAGTTTAAGGCACGACATACACCCGATCAAGACGAGCTCAATTATTTTCAACCGCAATATCGCACAGAACGGTGGCGCATGGTGGATGCCTTTACCATGGCTACATTCTCGGACCATCCTGAGGTGGTGAGCGAAAAAGATCAGGTTCGTTCGATTGCTGAACTTTTCCCCGATCTGCCAGCTGATCCCGAGGCTGCCTATGCTCAAATCATTCAGGAACAACAACCGATATTAGATGGTTTGGCGCTTACGGTTATAAATAATGTTGCCAGTGATGTCGCCAGAAAAGCGAAAGCAATAAATGACAAAGAGAAACGTGCGGTTCTGGCCGAAAAGGCCATGAAAAAAGCGGCCAGTGCCTTCCGGAGCCTCTGCGAAAAACACAAGGGGTGTTTCGATAAAGATGAAAAAATCGCCCTGGGCCTATACCAAAAAGCCTATCAAGCAGCGAGCTTGGCCGCGGTGGAGATGTATACTCCTCAGCTTCTCGAAGGAATTTCCATTAAACATAAGGACTACGATCAGGCCGAATTGTTGGAGGCTTTGTCTAATGTGGCAAGCGTTTTTGCAAAACTTGACGGTTATGACGTGGTGTTGCGTACGCTGGAAGTTTTCAAAAAAAATGTGGCATTAAAGGAGGCAAAACATTGGACCGCGCCGGTTCGTGTTTATGCCGTTAATGATGAATGGGCAAGCGAAGACGGCAAGGTCAATGGCAGCCATGACGAAAAAGGAGAGATACGTCCTGAATATCTTGCTGTAATTCAGCTATACGACGATAAGGATAATCTTATTGAGGAACTGCTTGATCCGGACTGCATCGAAGCTCGTAATTGGAACCTCTCCGCCGGACAATACAAACCATTTAATTTTGCCGCTATCAAAAGCGACAAAAGCGTGGCTGAGATGATCCGTGAACTCCAGAGTCAGGAAAAGAAGATTATTGATGGTCTGGGCAAATTGCTGGCTATGGTGGAGGGAATAAAATGAAGTTTTCTTCAGAGTGGTCAGTCGCGCGCCTTAAAGATGTCATTGTAGATATGCAGCCAGGGTTTGCGCAACGACCTGGAGAAGAAGATGGTTCCATCGGACAGATTAGAACGCATAACGTATCACCAGATGGACAAATAACCTTAAATGGGCTGAAACGGGTAACCCCTTCCGAGGCTGAGGCAAAGAAATATTTATTAGAACCTGGAGATATCATTTTCAATAACACCAACAGTGAAGAATGGGTCGGGAAAACAGCTTTGTACGAGCTAGAGGAGCCCCTCGCCTTTTCTAATCATATGACTCGCATCAGAGCGAATAAAGCTCTGATTATGCCTACTTTTCTTGCCAGATATCTCCATTTTCTTTGGAGTATTGGATTTTCGAAGACGCGGGCAAAACGGTGGGTCAGCCAGGCAGGCATTGATCAGAAAGAATTAGCAAGTTTTAAACTACCATTACCCGCGCTACCTGAGCAACATCGCATTGTCGATATCCTCAAACATTTAGACGATATGCGCCTTCAGCGCCGAAATGCTTTAGGGAAAGCAAAGAAATTACCAGCCGCTTTGTTTTACGAAATGTTTGGCGACCCGATAACCAACTTAAGAGGTTACAAGAAAAAAAGATTGGACCACTTAGGGCAGCTTGATCGAGGTATCTCAAAGAACCGCCCCCGTGACGCCAGCTTTCTATTTGGTGGTCCATATCCGTTTATCCAAACCGGAGACGTAACCAGCTCTGATGGCTGGATAACTGAATATGCACAGACATATTCAGATGCAGGTGTTGCGCAAAGTAGACTTTGGCCGACAGGAACGCTTTGCATCACTATTGCCGCAAATATTGCTAAAACAGGAATACTTACATTTGATGCCTGTTTCCCTGACAGCATCGTGGGGTTTACACCCAACAAGGCTGTTACGGCAGAATATGTAATGTTTGCTATGAATCTCTACCAAGGGCTTCTTGAAGCTCAAGCACCACAGGCTGCGCAAAAGAATATTAATTTGCAAGTACTTAGAAGTTTGCAATTTCCAGTGCCCCCGAGGGAGATTCAAGATAAATTTTCTCAAATAATTAAAGAATTTTCTCAGCATATTCAATCGAAACAACGTGACATAGCCTCCCTAAATCAACTTTATGACTGCATCAAGGTTGAAGCCTTTTGTGGCGAACTATCCTCGGATTGGAGGGAACAAAATAAGCAGAGCATAGAAAAAGCCACACGCAAAAAAGGGAAATTAGTGAAGCGGCCAAGTAAGAAGGTCACGATCACCGAAGTTGTCCCTGAAGAACGACCATGGTTGAGGCGTCAATATCGCCGTTGGTTGCTGGATCATTTGAGTAAGATTCAGGGTTTTGTCTATAAAGCTCTTCGGGAATGGAAAGGCACTTTGATACCTTCTGAAGATTTGGACGAATTCATGGGGCGGAGTTTCCAAATCGAACACCTGGAAGACGCCAATGATCAGATCAAACGCGCATTGAATCAACTCGCCGGTCTTGGCCTGATTGCTAAAATCAGTATTCCGAACCAAGCCGGAGAATATGTAACTGGATATCGCGGGCTACGGGAAGACGAGTTAACCCAAGTATCCGACAGACAATTTCTGGCCCGAGGGTAGCGGAATGCGGTTACGGTATCTCTCCCTCAAGAATTATCCACCACTGAATGATATCGAACTATCGTTTAGCGCTGAATCCCCTCTTCAACGAGAATGTGCCATCCGTTTTGTCGTTGGCGTCAACGGATCGGGAAAAACTCACCTGCTGCAAGTCCTATTAGAAGTCTTTCTCTGTCTGGCCCGGCAACAGAAGCCCCATTTCCCAGTGACTCTTGTTTACGAGTTGGGTAAAGGAGAACGGGCAAGAACCCTGATTTTTGACAACCCCGGCGTCAACAGGAAACCGGGATGGTGGCAGTCAGAAAGTAATGAGGAACTTTTGCCAGACTCCTATCAAATAGAAGACTGGCAGCTATTGATCACTAAGGCCAGGGAAGGTCTTCCAGGTTGGGAGTCGCTTATCGAAAATGGAAACTGGCCAGGCAAGAAAGTGGGATTGCCGCGAACTGTTCTTGCCTATACCACCGGAGAAATTGTCTCCTGGCAAACCCTATTGCACCGGGAGCCACCAGCAACTGACGTTGACATCATATCTCAGTCCCTTGACTACGATACAAGCCAGGAGCGGCCAACAGGGTGGAGCCTTCACCAAGAGATTGCCTTCCAAGGACAAATCGGAACCGATGAGGGACTTCAACGCGTTCGGGAGCTTAAAAAGACTGAAGAAGAGTATGGTGTCAAAGAGAGCGAGCAGGAGATTTGTTTGCTCATAACTCCATTGCATCTTAAGTTCGCCCTTCTTTCTGTGTCTTTGCCTCTGTCCATGGAAGAGTTCAGAAAATACCAGACTGAAAAGGATCAGGAAAATTTCATTCAGCAAATTGGTAGCGGTCAGGAACAAGAAAAAGGACTACGCCGGCTATTTAATCAGGCTGGCTGGGTTTGGCCGATTTGCGTCTCTTTCACCGTGGATTTTAAACCCAACGAATGGACTGACAAAGAAAAACTTCTAAAAATACCTGAACTGCAAGCCCTCTATGCTTTTGCCAGCGAAGTTGTCAGAGAACCGGAACCCAGCGCCAAGCGTCGTCTCTATTTTGACCTAAATGGAAAAAACAGTGATAACTTTGCCCGAGTTTTGAGTGAAGAGTCCATGGTAAGTCATTTTGGCGCATCCGATGCCTTTGAATTTGTAGGTGATGCGTTGATCCAATTTCTTGGGGGAAGAGGCGGGCAACCGAATGACCACTTTAAGCGACTTTTAGAGCTCCATCAACAAGGCATCATAGAAGATATCCAGATATCCCTCCGCAGCTCCAGCACTGATGACATTCTTCTTTTTGATGAATTATCCGACGGCGAGCAGGTTTTTCTTGGCCGTATGGCCCTTTTCCATCTCATGAAAGGGCAAGACGATGCTCTACTACTTCTCGATGAACCCGAAGTGCATTTCAACGATAAATGGAAACGTGAGATCGTTGATATCATCGATGACGTTTTACAGGACACCGCCAACGACGTTATGATTGCCACCCACTCAAGCATTACCCTGACTGATGTCTTTAACGATGAGATCATACTTTTTGAAAAGGAGAATGGCTCAGCTAAGGTGGTGCCGATCCGCTCAACCACCTTTGGTGCCGACCCAAGCGAAGTAATGATTCGCCTCTTCGGCGTCCCTGACAGCATTGGTGAACGTGCTGTGGAATGGCTCGATAAACAACTAGATCGTGATTGGAAACAGACAGACACGGAAGAACTTGAAAAACTGATTCAGCGGGTCGGTCCAGGGTTTCATCGTTCTGAGCTGCGGGCAATACTCCGGAGGTTGCAAAAAAATGCTTCATAGGATCAATCTTCCCAACTGCCTCCCGGCTCTTGAATGGATTGTCCAACTTCAGACCGATCTCTTGACGGCCTTATGCTCCAACGCTGTTGACCAGGCGCAAGTCACACTGAATTGGGTTATTACTCAGCTTCCTGGTTTACCTCCTAATTGGGTTATTAGTTTCTGTTCTTGGGCTATTGAAGGAGCGTCCATCCTAGAAAGAATGCAAAACATTGCCGCATTGCCGGTAGCAACCAAGCATCAACTCCTCCAGCATTTCAACAACAATTTACAATACATTGACGCCTTTGATCATGCTAAAAATCCTCCAGCAACCAGACGGCTGGAACATGGCATGCCTCATAATGCAGATAAAAAATATAGAGACTTCCTGGAAATATTTTATGATCCCGTTTTTTATCGTTCAAAAGGATATCCGGTAGATACTGATGGAAACATCAATGGTGCAACGCGGTTCCACAAAGACATTTTCTTAGATCGGTGCCACAAAATAAACGATGACCTACGGGTTTGCCCTCTCTGTGATGGGAGCCTTGACGGCAGTCAAGTCGATCATTGGCTGCCTAAAAAACATTTCCCAGAGCTTTCCTGTCAACCACACAACCTCATTGAAATATGCCAGGCTTGCAATAGCCGATCTAATAAAGGCGAAAAATCAACTTTAACTAATGGAGATGCTACGCCTTTTGAAGATTGGTTTCATCCATACTTGCGCCCGGCAAATGGTAAATTTACAATCCGGATCGAACTGAAGGGTGTTCCTCAATTACAGGGTGGAAATGCTCACGATGCGATACGTCTATCCAATCTCGATAGTTTGATCAACCTCCAGTCCCGCTGGGCAAAAGAATACAGAACACAGATTAAACGTATCGAAGGAAAGATACGCGGTTGTAAGAGAAGAGGTGCGACTTTTACTACTAATTCGCTTAAAAGCCTTATTGAGGATTGGCGCGATGCTGTCCAGGATCAGATCGGTCTTGAAACTCATGCAATGCTTGAACAGAGCGTTCTCTCCTTAGCATCAGATGAGAATTCACATCTGTTTGCGGAATTCTTTGATTTCGCAGTTAGTTGAATCATGAATAACTGAGACAGAAATAATTTTCATTAAGCTGATGCTGGGGAACCGCGTCAGCCGGTTGACAGAAACAGGATGAATATCAAAGATGAGAAATCATGATTTCCATAAAAAACCTTCTTGAACAAATTGCCAGCGGCGAAGACAGTTCCCGCCAATTCAAGGCCGATGTTCGCAATGCGGAATCTCTGGCCTCGGAGATGGTGGCCTTTGCCAATTCCGAGGGTGGAACGCTGTTTATCGGCGTGACCGATGACGGTTCCGTTCCCGGACTGGCCGGCAAGGATGTGAGCCGGATTAATCAGCTTATCAGCAATGCGGCAAGTCACCTGGTCCGCACCATCCGCGAGGCCCTGAAACGATGAAATCACATAATCAGAAGAAAATTATCATCATTGCCGAACGGGGCTGGCAAGACCACCTTTGCCGAGGAGTTTCTGCCCAAAGAGGCCAACTGCCCGATTTTCATCAACGCCGATCTGATTGCCGCAGGGTTCGCTCCCTTTGATCCGGATCGAGCTGCTTTCAAGGCAGGCAGGCTGATGCTGGCGGAAATTTTCGAACACTCCAGGCGGGGTGAGAGTTTCGCCTTTGAAACCACATTGAGCGGACGAGGGTATGCCAAACTCATCCCCGGCTGGCGGGCTGACGACTACATCGTCAAGCTTTTCTTTTTGCGGCTTGCCTCCCCCGAGTTGGCTCTCGCCCGTGTCCGTCAACGGGTGCTGGAGGGCGGGCATAATGTGCCTGAACCGACTATCCATAGACGGTTTGCGGCCGGGCTGCGAAATTTTGAAACCATGTATAAACCGATTGTCAGTGAATGGGCGCTGTACGATAATTCCGGCAGCGCCCCGCAACTCATCGCAGAAGGAGTGAACCTATGAGCGTCAAAGCCATTGACCCGGAAAAGAAAGACAGGAAACGCGACCCGGATTTTATCAAGGCCGAAATCGCCATGCAGCGCGCCGCCCAAAAGGCCCGCGAAAAGGCCAGGCGCGTGGGCGCCGGAGTGGCGATTCTCAAGGATGGAACGATCGTTGAAGAACAGC
>JAHIVT010000079.1 GCA_018816555.1 Pseudomonadota bacterium | reverse complement strand
TCTTTGGTATCAAGCAGTATTGTGTATGGGCTTTTTCTTGGGATATCGCACCTCCTTTGTTTTTAGGAAGTACGTTATCACGCTAAAAGTCAAACTGTCAACAGTAATACGTCATCGTATTTATGAATACAAGTACTTAGGTTAATCATGACGACAGCAAAAAAAATTATAATCCTCAGCTCCGCCTTCTCCCTTTTTGCTCTTTTTGCTTTTTTTTGGTTTCTTAACTCCTCAGATATCAGACATAACAACTTCGTATCCTCAGCAGCTAAAGCATCAACTGCCGTTCCCCCTGAATCCTGTGATAATAAAGAAGACAACGACGAACAGGATATGTTTTATACCCTGGTTGAGGGGGAGTTGCGATCAGGCGACACCCTGAGTCAATCCCTGACGCGGTATAATATCGCTCCTTCGGTGCGCCAGCAGATTCTTGATAATCTGTCCAGTTGTCTTGATTTCCGGCGTTTGCGGCCAAAGGATAAATATCGTGTTTTCCTGGATGATCAGGGGCAGCTCCTTCGATGTGAATATGAAACAGGTCCGTTGGAATCCTATTCTATTACCAAAAACGCCGACACCTTTGTTGCCCAGAGGGATTCGATTAATGTGTCGATCAAAACCTGCATGCTTGAAGGTTCCATCTTTTCCTCCCTGTTCGATGCCTTTGCCAAAAATCAGATAACGGCGCCCCTGGTTTACGCATTTGCCGACATCTTCTCATCCCGGATAGATTTCAACACGGAAATACAGAAAGACGATACCTTTCAGATTATTTTTGAAAAATACTTCAAGGATGATGAATTCGTCGGTTATGGCAATATACTCTATGCCCGCTATCAGCAGCAAACCGGGGAAATTTTTGAAGGCTTCTTTTATCAGCCTGATGCTGCGAAAGCCGGCTCCTATTTTGATGCGGACGGCAGGGAATTGGGAACCTCTTTTATTAAATCACCTGTTCCTCTGGGCAGGGTTACCTCTAAATTCAGCTTCAGACGTATTCATCCGATTTCCGGGATCATACGTCCTCATCTCGGAGTGGATCTCGCCGCACCGGTCGGTACTCCGGTCATGGCAACAGCTGATGGCACCGTTTCCTATGTCGGGTTTAAAGGGGGATTCGGCCGACAGATCATCCTATCCCACCCTGGGGGATATAAAACATATTACGGGCATCTCTCTCGCTTCAGAAAAGGTTTGAAACGGGGGAGTGACGTAACACAGAAAGAGATTATCGGTTATGTGGGATCATCGGGAATTTCCACCGGTCCACATCTTGATTACCGTGTGCAGCAATTTGGTGCCTTTCATGACCCCTTCAGTTTAGAATTTAAGCCGAAATCCGCATTGAGGGATGAAAAGCTTGTCATGTTTAAGAGTCATATAGCTGCCCTTACCGGTTTACTTGCATCGTCGCCCAATCCTGAAATCCTTTATGTCCGCCATTTGTTAATCAAACCCGATGAACAGCTGACGATGCTGTGATGCGCAGCACAGCAACGCCGCCATTCAATATTGTCCTGGTGGAACCGGAAATCCCCCCCAACACCGGCAGTATTGCCAGGCTGTGTGGCGCAACCGACTCCATCCTCCACCTTGTCCGGCCACTTGGTTTCAGTACAGACGATAAACATCTCAAGCGTGCCGGACTCGATTACTGGCAGTATGTAAAAATCGTCTATTGGGACAACCTGGATGATTTCTTGCAGGCTCAGGATGAAAACAGGCTTTTTTTCTTGAGTAAAAAAGTCTCAAGACGTTACACTGAAGCCCATTACCTGCCCGGGGATTTTCTTATTTTCGGTAAGGAAACCAAGGGGATTTCCCAGGATATCCTTAAACTTTACCATGACCGATGCTTTTCCATTCCCATGTGCAACCCTCATATCAGGAGTCTTAATCTGGCCATGGCTGCCGGAATTGTCCTGTTTGAAGCATTGCGCCAGCAAGACTGAGCTTATTCCTAACGAATTTTTCTTTACCCTCCGTTACTAACGTGATAATTTTAATAATTAATCATTTCGTTTATACTCATTTCAGCTAAATTTTTCCATTAATGAATAAAATTCTCATTGTCGATAATAATCCGGTCATCAGGAAAATGCTCTCTTCAGCGCTGGAGAAAGAAAAGTACCAGGTTGAGTGCGCTGAAGATGGCCTTTCCGCCTTTGATTTTCTCGATAGATTTGTGCCGGATATCATTTTTCTTGATCTCATCATGCCTAATATTAATGGCGAGCAATTCTGCCAGATGATATCAGGCAGAAAAAGCCTTGAGCATACGAAAATTGTGGTGATTTCCGGGGTGGCTGTTGAGGCCGGTGGTGAATATGAGATGAAAGGTGTTCACGCCTGCATTGCCAAAGGCCCTCATCTGGTAAGACATGTCCTTGATGTTGCAAGGAAGCTCACAAACGATGATTTCCCTCAGACTGGAGTTCATCAGGTTTTTGGGACGGAAGATCTTTTCCCCAGGGAAATCTCCAAAGAACTGCTGGCTGCTAATCGGCATTTAAAGGTTGTGCTGAACAATATGAGCGAGGGGATTATTGAACTTGCTGCCGATCACCGGATTATTTTTGCAAATCCGGCAGCGGCAAAACTTGCCGGCATGGCCCAGGAAAAGTTACTTGCTTCTGATTTTACTCAATTTTTTTCAGGAAACGACCAGATTCGCGTTATCGATCTTCTGAAACGAAACGATGGCATCCAGCTGCAGATCACCGACAATGATGCAGTCATTTTCAACCAGCAGCAGGTCGCCCTGAACTTTCTTCCTGTTCATGACCGGGAGAGTTCAACTGTTGTGGTGATAATCAAGGACATCAGTAAAACAAAGATTGCGGAAGAGCGTCTCAGGGAAACAAAAGAGTACCTTCATTCAATTTTCAATTCTGTGCAGGCAGGTATCATCGTCATTGATGTTGAAACAAACACCATCATTGATGCGAACCCACGCTCCCTTGAGTTGTTTGGTATTACAAAGCAGGATATGCTTTCCTATGATTGCAGGGACCTTCTTTGCCCCAGGCCTGAGGAGGGCCGGTGCCCGGTTTTGCTTGAGGGAAAAACAACCCATTTGACGACACAGTCAGTCAAAAAACGCAATGGCCAAACCATGCATATTCTCAAGACAGCAACTGTCTGCATGATCAATGGCAGTCGATACATCATCGAAAGTTTTCTTGATATTACCGAACAGAAAAAACTTGAGAATAAACTGCATTCATTATCCATCACCGATGAGCTTACCGGTCTGTTGAATCGACGTGGTTTCATGATGATGGCCAAGAAACAGCTGCGTATTGCCGATCGTAATCAGGGGAAACTCTTTTTACTCTTTGCTGACGTGGATAATCTGAAATGGGTGAATGACACCTATGGGCATGACATTGGCGATATGCTGCTGGTCAATGTAGCGAAATTACTCGCTTCCTTTCGTCGGTCGGATATTATTGCCCGTCTGGGTGGCGACGAGTTCGCCGTCCTGCTTTCGGACAATTCAAGGGCCGGTGGGGAGAAAAAAATCTCAGAACGGTTTGAGTCGCTGCTTTATGAAGAAAATGGAAAAAAAGATCTCGGTTTTCCCATAGAGGTGAGCTTCGGCGTCGTCGCCTATGACAATTATAAGCCGTGTGAAATTGACGAACTCATCGCCAAGGCTGATAAGCTGATGTATCTGTCAAAAAAAAGCAAAAAAAACATAGATGTATGAACTTAAGTTTTCGCTTAATAAGCACATTTTAGTGCAATAGCCCAAAATTTTTCTAATGATTTCAAGGTGCCTATCGCACTGATTCGACACAAATGCCGAAATCCTGTAGGCACACGTTTTTCTCTCGCACCCTTGACAGC
>JAHIVT010000008.1 GCA_018816555.1 Pseudomonadota bacterium | reverse complement strand
CGCATCCCTCGCTTTTCGCCAGACGAATTGCACCGGCGGGCAGGTCAAATGTTTCACCATGCCAATGAAACACCTTCTCTGTCTCCGGGAAACGAAAAACGGCACTGTCGTTTGCGGAAATCCCCTGGATCGGCAGCCAGCCGATTTCCTTCACAGGGTTTGGGTAAATCCTGGCACCCAGCGCACTGGCAATAAGCTGCGCCCCAAGACAGATACCCAGCACCGGCTTGCCCGCCTCGATGGCCTCACGAATGAAGCGTTTTTCCAGGACAAGCCAAGGCAACTCAGCTTCATCATTGACACTCATGGGACCACCCATGACCACCAGCAGGTCAATCATATTGAGATCAGGCAATTCAGCCGAGGCAAAGAAGCGGGTGCTGGTTATCTCGAAGCCTGCCGCCGCAAGCCACAGGGCTATGCTGCCGAGTCCTTCAAACGGAACGTGCTGAAAATAATGTGCGCGCATGGGCTCTCCTGCATCTTGGGGAAATATGTTCCCGGCATTTTTTCCATTCTACGAGTTTGAACGCTCGCAATCAGCGGAAAATAGGTCGTAGGCCTAGTTTTCCGCTGAATTGCTTGGTTAGCCTTTTCCTGATTATATTTCCTTAATTTTAACGCCCAAACAATTCTGGATTTTCTGCAGCAAGGATTGCGTTAATTTCTGGGATCATAATACCCATTGTGCGACCAAACTTGACCGTAATACTCGCGCCTTCTCCCTTGTAAAAACGAGTTAGAGACAGAAGCTCGCCTACGGTAAAATATTTGGCTAGATACTCAATCATCAACTCATGAAAACGTGTACCAGTAAATAGTTTCCGTATGGTTTGCTCTCCAATTGAGTGTTTTTCTGGCGGAGTATTTCTCAACATACTGGCGACCAAATCATCAAGCCAATGCTCGGACATCAAGACAGTTTCGTACTCATACGCCGCCAATCTTCTATCATGTAGAAGCGTCAGTTTCTTCTCAAGGACCGCTTGAGCGGCGCCAAGGTTGTTGGTGCTCTCATAAAATTCCCTTATTATATCGAGCAGTTCAATGTCTCTCGTTGTTTGCGAAACACCCGCCATAAGAATAACAGCTTCTTCGACATGACCACTGGTTGCAGCATTAATCGCTTGACGCACTCTGGCTAAATCGTAAGATCGCTGTGAGTCTGGCTTTTGGTCCTCGATTATAGGGATATGGAAACAGGGCTTGGGGTTGCGAGGTGTTGGCAGTTTGCCTTCCGCAAATGCAAATAGGTGTTGTTCTATGTCAGCCACAAATTGGGCGGCCGAAGTGAACGTGCGATAGAGAACTTGATGAGATGCCTCAAGACGACATTTAAATTGTAAAACCTTGGTAAGTTGTTCTCCAGGATCAGCAAGTGATGGAAGGTCAACTTGCTTAAAAAAACAAAAAATTTCTGGAGATCCTGTTGATACAAACCTCCGTTTGGCGCGTTCGAACTCTTCTTCTGTGTAAGATGTGCATGCTACTGTATCTTGCGGCGGCTGCCCCCAACGCCTATGGAATACAGCTATGAAGACATCACATTCATCGACAAGAGTGTTAATGACATCTTGTGGCCGACGAGCTGTAGTAGCCAACACACTTTCAAACCCTTGGAACTTAAAGGTGTACTCTGATCGCTCGGACATCTGTTGAAGAGCTTCTGATGTTAGATGTCGCTCCTCTTCTAAATCCCCTGGAGATGCGAAGAAAACGCGGATTGTACGGGCCACAAATTATTCCTTGTATAGAATTTGATGTTTTAGGCTAACCACTGATTATCAGGTAAATTTACCCTGAGAAATTGATAATTATGACAAATTCGGGCATTGCTTTTATTCAAAATCAGCATTCCCTCTCGATCAGGAATGTTGCTGCGTCTATTTTTCACGGGAAATCAAACAGCCAGTCGCAAATATCCAAACTCGCAATGAGCTATTTTGCAAGGGAAAACTGCTACAGGGGGAGGAAAGGGCGATGGTATGACAACGACCTGGGCAAGGCCAAGCGACTGCGGGCGGGTAAGGAGGAATAAAATACTTGAAGCTGCGGAACTTTCTAACCGCCATCTCCGCAAACGGGAACAACAATGACGCCGCTTCGCTGCTATGAAAGTTCGTGGGGTAGGAGCGGGCCATGCCCGCGATCTTTGCCATTGCCAAACTCGTTATCGCGGGCATGGCCCGCTCCTACCGCAGAATGACACCCTACGCCAGCCAGGGGCTTCATATACAATTACGTCATTAACTCAGAAGTTCCGGAACTCAGCCCTTACCGTCAGACTTATCCGGTGATACCGCAGGCAGGCTGATAAAAAAGGTTGAGCCCTGCCCTTCCTGGCTTTTTACTGCCACATCACCGCCATGGGTCTGGGCAATATGTTTGACAATGGAGAGGCCGAGCCCGGTGCCGCCCAGCTTGCGGCTGCGGGCCTTGTCGCTGCGATAGAAACGCTCAAACAGCCGTGGCAGGTGTTTCTTGGCTATGCCGATGCCGAAATCCCGGACGCTGATGACAACCCGGTTTGTCCCGTCATCCAGCTTTTTTTCTTCCGCGCTGACAATAACCTCGCTTGCGTCCTCACTGTATTTGACGGCATTCACCACCAGATTGACCACCGCCTGCTCAAGCAGGGTGGCATTCACCCTGGCCTGCAACTTTTCGGGGCAATTAAGCGAAATTCTGATATTTTTCTGTGATGCCTTCATCTGGCAGGTCTGCACGGCTTCGTCAAGAATCGGATGAAGATTGCCGAGGCTGAGATCAACCTCTTTGCTTTCCGACAATTTTTCGATGCGGGAAAGAGAGAGGAGATCCTCTATAATGGCATAAAGCTGGTTGCTCTGCTTAAGGATGATCTTCAGGAAACGTTCGGCATCCTCCCGGTTATCCATGGCGCCTTCAAGCAGGGTCTCCACATAGCCCTTGATGGAGGTGATCGGGGTTTTCAACTCATGGGAGACATTGGCGACAAAATCCCGGCGGACATTTTCCAGGCGGCGCAGCCGGGTGACATCGTTCATGACAACCAGCACGCCGATATTCCTGCCGCTGCCGTCAAGCAGCGGCACCCCGTTGGTCTGCAGAAACCGTTCACTCACGCCATACTGCAGAATAATTTCATCCTGCAGCGGTTCAAGGTTCTCCAGAATCTGCTTGACCTGCCGATGCAGATCAATATTACGCACCACCTCCTGCAGCAGCATGCCCGAGGCCCGTTTTTCGTCAATGGCAAAAATATCGACCGCAGCCTTGTTCAGGCTGATCACCCGCTCATGCGTATCAACCGCCAGTACCGCCTCGGACATACTGGCAAAAACAGCCTCCAGCTCATTTCTCTGCCTGACAATGGTCCTGATGCGTTCGTTCAGCTGTTCAGCCATCCGATCCATGGAGGCGGCAAGCGTTGCAACCTCAAGGGAGACGGAACCACCCTTGTGCAGTGACATGCGCTGGCTGAAATCACCCCGTGAATAACGCAAGGCGCATTGTTTCATTTCCTCCAGGGGCCTGCTGATGCGGCGGGAAACCAACAGGGTGACCAGGGCGGCGGCAAAAATGACGACAATTGCGCCGAGGGCAATCTTTATCTGAACATTTTCCAGGGTCCGTTCAATGGCGGTAACCGGCACCGCCACCCGCAACGCTCCATAGACAGTGCGGTCCGCCTCTGCTTTCCCTGCGTCATTGCCGCCATCCAATTTGAGCGGCACGGCCACATAGAGCATATTTTCCTGCAAGGTCCTGCTCAAACGGATGGAGGTCCCGGTATGACCGTTATACGCTTCAATTATTTCCGGCCTGGCGTTATGCAGCTCCATGAGATCGGCGTCTTCATTGGAATCAGCCACCACCTTGCCGGAGAGGTCAATGACCGTGATGCGGGTCAGCGCTTCACGCCCTGATTTGCGGCAGAATTCCCTGAGTTCATCGAATTTGCCGTCAGCCATCAACTGACTGACGGTGTCCCTGATAAGGTAAGCACGGGCCTGCAGTGCGGAACCAAGCTGTTCAATATAAAATTTCTGCAGAGCGGTTGACCCGTACCAGCTGACAACCAGCATGGCCACAAGGGTAATCAACAGATTGGGCGGGAAAATTTGCCAGATTAATTTTCTATTATTCATAAATGCTCTCTCACGCTTTGAAGCGATATCCGACGCCGCGCACTGTTTCAATGCTTGAGCCTGCCTCGCCCATTTTCTTTCTGAGACCGAAGACCTGCACGTCGATGGCCCTCGGCGTCACGAGAAAGTCATAGCCCCGCACCGCGTCAATGATCTGTTGTCTGGTATACACCCAGCCGGGCTTGCTTGCAAGCAGGAGCAGCACGCCATACTCGGTCATGGTCAGCTGCAATGATGCGCCGTTCAGCTTCACCTCGTGACGGCCCGGGTGAATCTCCAGCCCACTGATGATGATCTTTTCCACCTTTTCAGCCGGTGCCGACTCAACGAACTGCTCCGACCGACGCCGCAGAAGGGCCTTGACCCTGGCGATCAGCACCTTGGGACTGAATGGTTTGGTTACATAGTCATCAGCCCCGCTCTCGAGGCCTGCCACCACATCATCTTCCTCGCCCTTGGCGGTGAGGATCAGAATCGGGATACCTTCGCAGCTCTCATTTTTCTTGATCGCCCGGCACACCTCAAGGCCGCTCATTCCCGGCAGCATCAAATCAAGCAGGATACAGTCAATACCGCCGGACTGGAGCTTCTGCAACCCCTCTTCGCCGGTGTCGGCGCAGGTGACATGCAAACCGGACTTGATCAGATTGTAGCTCACCAGCTGCTGGATATCTTCATCGTCTTCGACAATGAGTATAGTGGCTTTCCCCATAGGACTCCCTGCTGCTGAGATTGAGAGCTTATCCGTAACAAAGCTCAAAAACGTATGAATCTGAAATGTTTTTTAAAAAACAGGCCATGACGGCACCCAGTTTTCCCTAAGTTTAAGCAAATAATCCCACCGTGCAAGCGTATTCGCAGCACTAACACAATCTTAACAATCTCCTAACCTGACCAAAATATTTCTCCCGTAATGTAGTCTCAAAATGATATGTTAAATCATAACATTTAACTACTGTCATCAAACTAAAAAAAAGAGACGAATTTTATGCCGGTTCACCATACATTTCACACCGAACTTGAAAAACTGAATCAGAAACTGCTGACCATGGTGGCCATGGTTGAGGACCGAGTCCGCAAGGCAGTCACCGTAATTGAAACCCATGACGAAGAACTGGTTAACTCCATCATACGCTCGGATTACCAGATTGACGACATGGAAGTGGAGATAGAGGAAGATTGCCTGAAAATCATGGCCCTGCACCAGCCCGTGGCAAGCGATCTCCGCTTTCTCATCACGGTCATCAAAGTCAACAATGAGATCGAACGCATCGGTGATATGGCGGTCAATATCGCCAAGCGGGTTGATGTGATCTCCCAGAGCACCGCGGTCATGAAAGGTGCCTTTGATTATGGTGAGATGTCTGAACATGTCATCAACATGCTGAAAATGAGCCTTGATGCCTTGGTTCATCGTGATGCCGCCATGGCCCGACAGATTTTCCTCATCGAAGATAAGGTCAACGCCCTGCGCAACCAGGCCTATGATGCGATCATCAAAATGTTGTCGCTCTACCCCGAGCATCCGGGCTGCATGATCAACAACTATCTGCTGGCCCGTCATCTTGAACGAATCGCCGACCGGGCGACAAACATTGCCGAAGAGGTCATCTACCTTGTTGAGGGCGAAATTGTCCGTTTACGTTAACCGAGCAAAGAAATGCGAACCTCCTACCTACTCACAACCATTGTCGTTTTAGCACTTGGTTCATATTTTTTAGGACGTTCCAAGGCCTTTGCCGTTTCCAAAAGCTGCGGCGGGGTCAAAGCACTGCATTCCCTGCCCAGCCATTACGGCATGTGGACCGCACTCTGGTGTGCCGTGCCGGCCCTGCTTGTTTTTGCCCTGTGGAATGCGGCGGAGTCCCCCATTATCACCTCCCTGGTTGTTGCCGGTCTTCCCCCCGATATCAGCAGTCTGCCGCCGAGCAAACTGGGCCTGATTATTAACGACATCAAAAATATCATCTCCGGCAACATTACTTCCGGCACCCCCAGCCCGGCCATATTGCAGGCCGCGGAACACTACCGTGCCCTGCAGGCGATTTCAGTAAATGCCATGACCGCTGTTATCCTGTCGCTTATGGTGGCTGCGGGCATCACCATCCGCAACCGGATATCACCGGCACTCAAGGCGCGGAACAAGGTGGAAAAGCTTATTCAACTTTTTCTTTTCCTGAGCTCAGCCATCGCCATCCTCATCACGGTGGGGATTGTCCTGTCCGTTCTCTTTGAGTCCATCCGGTTTTTCAAGGCCATACCCTTAACCGATTTTCTCTTTGGTCTCTCCTGGAGTCCCCAGACCGCCATGCGCAGCGATCAGGTCGGTTCTTCAGGGGCCTTCGGCGCTGTACCGGTTTTCGCCGGTACGGCCATGATCGCCTTTATCGCCATGCTTGTTGCCGTGCCCATCGGCCTCATGTCGGCAATTTATCTCTCCGAGTACGCGGGCAACCGTTTCCGGACCATCGCCAAACCGCTGCTTGAAATTCTGGCAGGCATCCCCACGGTTGTCTACGGCTTTTTTGCCGCACTCACCGTGGCGCCTTTTATCCGCGATACCGGCGGTATATTCGGTCTGTCCGTCTCCTCGGAAAGCGCCCTGGCCGCAGGACTGGTCATGGGCATCATGATTATCCCCTTTGTTTCGTCGCTGTCTGACGATGTTATCCATGCCGTACCCCAGACCATGCGGGACGGTTCCCTGGCCCTGGGAGCGACAAAATATGAGACCATCAGCAACGTGGTTGTCCCTGCCGCCCTGCCCGGTATTGTGGGCGGCGTTCTGCTTGCCGTATCGCGGGCCATCGGCGAAACAATGATTGTAGTCATGGCGGCCGGTCTGTCCGCCAACCTGACGGCCAATCCGTTGAAGGCGGTCACCACCGTCACCGTGCAGATCGTTACCCTGCTGGTGGGTGATCAGGAATTTGACAGCCCGAAAACCCTGGCCGCTTTTGCCCTGGGACTGCTTCTCTTTATCTTCACCCTGGTACTGAACATCATTGCCCTGTATGTGGTGCGCAAGTACAGGGAACAATACGAATAAACAAGGCTTGCTGAGGTTTTCTTATGGATCAACCGGCAACGAATCCGGCCATTGACAAGGTGAACAGGGGGCTCAAGCGCCGCTATCGTGCGGAACGGCGCTTCAGGTTATGCGGCGCCACCGCGGTTTTTGCGGCGCTCTGCTTTCTATTTATCCTTTTTTTCTCTATCGTTTCGAGCGGTTACAAGGCGTTCCAAAAGACATTCATCCAGATCGACGTCTTTTTTGATCCGGCTGAATTTACCAATGAGAATCTTGCCACCGCAAATTTCCCGGCCCTGATCAAGGCATCAATGAGTTCCAGGTTCCCCGAGGTGACCGCCAGAAGGGACAAAAAGGATCTCTACTATCTGATCAGTCCGGGTGCCTCTTTTCAGCTTATGAAACTGATCAAAAACAACCCGGCCCTTATCGGGCAAAAGGAGCGGATCTGGGTTTCGGCCAATGATGATGTGGACATGCTGTTAAAGGGAAACATCGACAGAACGCGGCCCGAATCCGAACGGCGCATAAACGACAAACAACTGGCCTGGCTGGATACATTAGCCGGTGAGGGAAAGATTAAAAAAACCTTCAACATGGCTTTCTTTACCCTCGGCGATTCACGGGAACCGGAACAGGCCGGCATCTGGGGAGCAACCTGCGGCTCGTTTTATACCCTGTTGATCACCCTGTCCCTCTCCTTTCCCATTGGCGTGGCCGCTGCCGTCTACCTTGAGGAATTTGCTCCGAAAAACAGATGGACGGATATCATTGAGGTCAATATCAACAATCTGGCTGCCGTGCCCTCCATAGTTTACGGTCTGCTGGGCCTCGCCGTTTTCATCAACTTCTTCGGCATGCCCCGCTCAACCCCGGTGGTGGGCGGTCTGGTCCTGACCCTCATGACTTTGCCGATCATCATCATTGCCAGCCGCGCCTCGCTGAAATCGGTACCCCCTTCCATCCGCGAGGCGGCGCTGGGTATCGGCGCCTCGAAAATGCAGATGGTCGCCCATCACGTTCTGCCCCTGGCGCTGCCCGGCATGCTGACCGGCACCATTATCGGCATGGCCCATGCCCTGGGCGAGACAGCTCCGCTGCTTATGGTGGGCATGGTGGCATTTATTGTTGATATCCCCCAGGGTTTTACCGACCCGGCCACCGTGCTGCCCGTCCAGATTTATCTCTGGTCCGACAGTCCGGAGCGTGCCTTTATGGAAAAGACCTCGGCCGCCATCATGGTTCTGCTGGTCTTTCTCTTTCTGATGAACGCCGTGGCAATCTTTCTCAGAAAACGATTTGAAATCAAGTGGTAATAATTTTTCATAATTTTACAAAGGAGAAATCAATGAAAAAAGGTATTCTGTTGGCATCAGCACTCATTGCCGGCATGTTCGCCGGCTCATCGGCCCAGGCGGCCGGTCGTGATTACATCAGCATCGTTGGTTCCTCAACGGTCTATCCATTTTCCACGGTGGTTGCCGAACAGTTCGGCAAGACCACGAATTTCAGGACACCGAAAATCGAGTCCACCGGTACCGGCGGCGGCTTCAAGCTCTTCTGCAGCGGCGTCGGTGTCCAGTATCCGGATATCACCAATGCCTCACGCGCCATCAAGCAGTCCGAGTATGACTCCTGCCAGTCAAACGGGGTCAAAGACATCGTCGAGATAAAAATCGGCTATGACGGCATTGTTTTCGCCAATTCCAAAAAAAGCGCGCCGTTGAAACTGACCAGGAAAGATATCTTTCTGGCCCTGGCCAAAAACGTACCTGATCCCAAAGGCGGCGACAAACTGGTACCCAACCCCTACAAAACCTGGAAAGATATTGACCCCGCCCTGCCGAATGAAAAAATTGAGGTACTTGGACCTCCCCCCACCTCCGGCACCCGGGATGCGTTTGTTGAACTTACCATGGAAACCGGGGCTAAATCATTTCCCTTTATCCATGACATGGAAAAGAAGGACAAAAACATGTTCAAGGCAACCACCCAGACCGTCCGTGAAGACGGAGTCTATATCGAGGCCGGGGAAAACGACAACCTCATCGTCCAGAAACTTGAGGCCAACCCCCATGCAGTGGGTATTTTCGGTTTCAGTTTTCTCGACCAGAATGCGGACATGATCCAGGGTTCCCTTATTGAGAACGAATCGCCGACCTTTGAAAATATTGCCTCCGGCAAATACCCTGTTTCCCGTCCGCTCTTCTTCTATGTCAAGAAGGCCCATGTGGACGTTATTCCCGGCATCAAGGAATATCTGGCTGAATTCACCAGTGATAAGGCCTGGGGCAATGAGGGCTATCTGGCTGACAAGGGGATGATTCCCATGGACAAGACGGAGAGTGAACATTTCGCAGAACAGGCAAAAGATCTCAAACCGTTGACCATGAAACAGGACAAATAAAAACGTTTTTCCACTTTTTTTATAGGGAAATGACGGCTGCAGAGATCAGGGCAAACACATTTTTTTCTTTGTGTCGCTCCTGATCTCTGTGGTATACAATTGAGCAAATATTCACCATCCAATGGAATCCTTATTTCAAACAGCCGAGTCAGGTATTTTAGCCACTGCCCCTAAGGAAAAAATTTTGTCGGAAGTTACAAGCAAGACTCTCCATAAAGCACGTGAAACGGTAGGCGATCCCTTTGTCGAAAACCCGCGCATGACCTGCCGAGAGGTCAATGTCTATTATGGTGAAAAAAAGGCGATCAATAATGTCAACATCGACATTGCCCGCCACGAAGTGATTGCCATGATAGGACCCTCAGGCTGCGGCAAGTCAACCTTTCTCCGCTGCCTGAACCGCATGAACGACACCATTGAGGGTTGCCGGGTGACCGGCGACATCAGATTGGACGGCATGGATATTCATGACAGGAACGTGGACGTTGTACCCCTGCGGGCCAGAGTGGGTATGGTTTTTCAGAAACCGAACCCCTTCCCCAAGTCTATTTTTGACAATGTAGCCTATGGCCCGAAAATTCACGGTCTGGTGCAGAATAAATCAGAGCTTGAGGAAATCGTTGAAGCCTCGCTGAAAAAAGCCGGGCTGTGGGAAGAGGCGAAGGACAGATTGAATCAGCCGGGCACCGGTCTATCCGGCGGCCAGCAGCAGCGCTTATGTATTGCCCGGGCCATTGCCGTCAGCCCGGAGGTGATCCTCATGGACGAGCCGTGTTCCGCCCTTGACCCAATCGCCACGGCCAAGATCGAGGAACTCATCGCCGAACTGTGCGAGCACTATTCCATTGTTATTGTCACCCACTCCATGCAGCAGGCAGCCCGCGTTTCCCAGCGGACCGCCTACTTTCATTTGGGCGACCTGATTGAAGTGGGCAAGACCGACCGGATCTTCACCAATCCCCGCCATCAGCTGACAGAGGATTATATCACCGGCCGTTTCGGTTAAAGGGCGGTTCGCGAACCGCCCCTTGCAGTACCCTACCGCCTGTTATTTTTCCCGATGGGCACCCAACGGGCAGTCCGGCCTAAGGGTACCCACAAGGGGCACCCCTACAGGCTCTCCAGAATCCGTTTTACCGTGTTGCCGTCAGTCATGCCGGCAAAGTTTGCCATAATCGGTTTCATCGCCTGCATTTTGCTCGGAAACTTGCTGAAATCAATATTTTTTTCGATCCATGCCCTGATTTCAGCTTCAGTTGCCTGTTTCGGCAGATAACTCTCCAGAATCTGCATGTATTCCGAGGGTCCTTCCCCCTTTTTTTCCAGGGTTTCCGCCTCTGATTTTATCAGCTTGCGGATGATGGCAACCACTTCGGCATCAGCCAGTTCCTTTTTCACCTGGCGCTGAAACTCGCCGATCAACACCCTCAGGGCAGAGGTTCTCGCCTCGGTCTTGGCCTTCATGGACACCTTCAAATCGCTTTTTATCTTCTCCTGCAGAGTCATTGCTCTCTCTCCTTAGTTTTTTGTCTTTTCTTTTACTGACGAACCAACCGCACATTGTCCAGGTACAGGGTGACCGGTTGCGGTGGTCGATGAACAAAGAGGTACAGACCGCTGATCTTTTCCAGATTAAGCTTTCTGCCTGTCCCGGATGTTTTCAGATTTTCCAGATCAAGGGTGAAAATATTCGCGCCCGGCTGTAAGACGATACGACCGTTTGCCCGGTCGGCAAAGGACGGATTATCATCACGGTCATCGATTCTATAGGCAATTGTCATCTCATTTGAACCGGGATGATATATATCGACAAGCAGCTTTTTATACCCCTGCCAGCCTTGTGTAAAACCAGCCTTGAAGCCGGGATATTCGGTACTGGGATACATATCCACCCGCAGGCTGTATTGCCCGGAGGCGGCATACTGTTTGTCCTGCTCCATAAACGCGCCGCATTGCCAGTGAAGCTGATCAAGCTCTGCAGTTTTTTCAAAATCAAAAAGTGTTCTGACCGGTTCTGCCTGAGGTGTGTCCGTCGTACAGCCTCCCCCGCTTGTCAGTATGATGACAAGAGGCAATCCCAGCCAATATCTTACCGGATTTTTCATTTACTTATCTTTAAAGGATATGACGGTAATTTCTGGCGGCACGCCTATTCTGAAAGGGAAATAGGACACCGTGCCGATGCCTCGGTTCACATAAAGCCATTTATGCCCGGATGCGGAAAAAAGTCCGGCCATGTACCTCGGATAATCCACCAGATAAGTGTCGCGCCAGAGAAAGTCCGGCAGGTCAATCTGTCCGCCATGGGTATCTCCGGCAAGCCACAGCAAAGGGCCTTTATGGCGGATCTGTTGCCATCCCTCGGAAAAATGATCCAGCAGCAATACTGGTTCCGCTGTTTGCCCCAAGTGGTCAACCAGGGCGGACAGACCGGCATTATCATCCGTGGGGAAGACTCCGGCAATGGTCACTTTTTTACCGGTGGCGGGAACAGTGATTTCCACTGAGCTGTTTTTCAGCATGCGCGGATGCTGCCGCAACTGATGCACATTACCCCCGGCATGGCAGAAAATGCAAGAGCGTCTTCCACTGGAAATATCGGAATCACCGAGGATGCCGTACACACCCAGCGGGGCCGTAAGTCTTTCCAGAAATTGCAGAGCAACCTGCGGGTCCGTATTCCATTGAGCAATATCGCCGGTAATGACAATGAGATCGGGTTTGATATCCGTCAGCAGCTGGAGAACCTTTTTGTCCCTTTGTCCGATCTTGTCAATATGCAGATCGGAGAGCTGGACAATTCTCGCATCGCCCCAGGCCTGATGCAGATATTCATCCGGGATCACCACCTGTTCAACCCTGATGCTGTTTGGCTCGACAAAATAACCGTAACCGGCTAATAATAATAAGATAAAAAAAGGCAGCAAAAAAAAATATTGTTTCCGCAGCCTGCATGCTTTACATGAAAAAAGACGATATTGCCTTTGCTTGCTCGGCTTTTTTCTGCTTTTATCAAAAAAACCTGGCATAGAAATGATCCCACCTGTATGATATTAACTACTTACAGGTTAAAATGAAAATCACAGACGTCGCTTTGTCGCACTGTGGTCGGTTCTTTTTACTTTATGAAAAAAGAAACAAGGCTGAGCGCAAGCCTCGAAGACTATCTCGAGGTAATTGCCCTGATAATAAAAGAAAAAAAGGTGGCCCGGGCAAAAGAGATAGCTGCCAGGCTCAAAGTCAGTCGCGCCTCCGTTACGGAAGCATTCAGGGCGCTCGCCAAGAAAAATTTGATCAACTATGCTCCCTATGAGGTCATAACCCTCACTGATAAGGGGAAGATTGTTTCAGAGGATATCATCCTCCGCCATCATGCTCTGAAAGAGTTTTTTATTAAAGTCCTCGATGTCGATGAAAAGATTGCTGACATTGGCGCCTGTAGAATTGAACATGCCGCTCCCAGGGAGATTATCGACAAGATGATCCACTTTGTGCAATTTCTTGAAAAATGTCCCAGAGGCGGCACGGATTGGATTGACAGTTTCAGCACCTTCTGCAGCAAGGGCAAAGTCAGCGACAACTGCCAGTCATGCATTTCAAAATGTTTAGAAAAATAGCTCCATGAGAGGGTTGGCGACAATCCAGGTCGGCGTTACCTGTTCAGGGTAATTTTTAACAACAAATCGTGTTGAACGCTTAGGAGTGGCGATGGACGGACATTATAAAGCTGGTTGGTATATTCACCCAAATCTCGCTTTGATCAAAATTTACGAGAAAAACCAGAACTGGGTCTATCAGTGCTTCACGGCAAGCGGCCAGAAATCCATGTCAAAGGAACGCCCCCTGGACCCATGGATCTGGGCTCTCAGCGAGCCCAGTCCAGAGGAATATTAAAAGCCTGTTTCCGGGCAGGCTCTATGCAAGCTTGCCAAGGGCTTCCTTTAACCTTCTCATTCCCTCTTCAATGGCGGACATTGAGGTGGCAAAGGAAAAACGGACAAACTCGTCTGCGCCGAAAGCGGCTCCGGGTACTGTGGCCATGAAGCTTTCCTCAAGCAGATACTCAGACATTTCAACCGAGCCGGCGATCACCTTTCCATTAAATTTCTTCCCGTAATATGCCGAGAAATTCGGAAATACATAGAAAGCACCAGCGGGATTGACACAGCTGATCCCCTCTATCGAGGTGAGCTGTCCCACAATAAATTCGCGGCGGGGCAGAAACGACTGCTTCATCATGCCCGGAAAATCCTGCGGACCGGCAACTGCAGCCAGCGCGGCTTTCTGGGATATGGAAGCGGGATTTGAGGTTGATTGGCTCTGAATCTTGTTCATCGCGGCAATGACATGCTTTGGTCCCAGCGAATAGCCGATCCGCCAGCCTGTCATGGCAAAGGATTTGGACACCCCATTTAAAATGATGGTCTGATCTTTTATTTTCGGTTCAATATCCAGAATATGGGGAACCTGCACCTCTTCATAGACGATGGTATCATAGATATCATCGGAGATAACCACCCATCCCCTTTCCAAGGCCATTTGCGCCACCTTTTCCAGCGCCTTGGCGGAAAAGATAGCGCCGGTGGGATTGGATGGGCTGTTTAAAATGATGCCGCGGGTTTTGGCGGTGGCGCATCTGCTTAAATTTTCCGCTGTCAGATCAAAATTCTCATTTTCATCCAGGGGAACAAAAACCGGAGTCGCACCGGCCAGCAGAACAATGGGCGGATAGGAGACCCAGTAGGGTGTGGGGATCAGCACTTCATCACCCGGTCCGAAAAGGGCCTGGGCCATGTTGTAAAGCCCGTGTTTGCCGCCGCAGCATACCTGCACCTGATCCGCTTCATAATGCCAGCCCCGGTCCGCGGCATAGCGGGCAACGATTGCCTCCCGCAGTTCAGGGATACCCGGCACGGCGGTATAGCGGGTAAAGCCTTCATCAATGGCCTTTTTGCCTGCGGCGCACACATGCGCCGGGGTGTCGAAATCAGGCTCGCCCACGCTGAAATTCAGGATATCAGCTCCGGCGGCTTTCATGGCTTTTGCTTTGGCATTCACCGCCAGGGTCGGTGACGGCTTGATCAATTTCATACGATCTGCAAGTGATAGTTGTGCTTCCATGTGCATCCCTTTTATTTTTTTTATTCTATGCTGCTAACCAGCTTTCATCGTAATAGACTTTCTTGAGAAACAATCCGCAGGCAGGTGCGGTTGGTCCTGCCAGAGATCGATCCTTTTTCTGTAGCAAATCCGCGAAATCGCTAACACTCATCCGCTGTTGCCCTACCTCGATCAAGGTTCCGATAATATTGCGCACCATCTTCCGTAAAAAACCGTCGCCGCAGATCTCAAAAAGATACTCCGGCGAAGGACTTTCTACCGGTGTAAGTGATACGGAAAATATCTCCCGCCAGGCACCCCGGCCGCCGATCTTCCTCTTATCCCTTGAGCCGGTGGCCTCAAAGCAGGAAAAATCTTGTCTGCCAAGGAGAAGCGGCAGACACTCCCTGGCTTTTTCTAAATCAAAGTCCCCGGGCAGATGGGCACAGTAATAACGCCTGTGGGGAGGAACAATTTTTTCCGTGGTAAAAAAATACTGATAAACCTTTGCCCGGGCACTGATGCGGGAATGAAACGAGGAGTCAACCTCCTCAACCTGCATGACCTTGATGGAATCAGTCAGCAAACCATTTAATCCGCTCCTGAAAGACGAACAGGCAATGGATGAATAGGTGGCGAAATGGGCAGTCATGGCCAGGGCATGGACACCGGAATCTGTCCTGCCGGCGCCGTGAATCACAATCTTCTCACCAGTCATCATGGCAAGTTTCTCTTCCAGATCACCCTGAATCGTCCGGGCGCTCGTCTGGCGCTGCCAGCCGGAAAATTCAGTCCCGTCAAAGGAAAGCGTCAACCTGATGTTGCGCAAATTTACAGATTGTTCACCCATAAGGCAAGGGGAAAGCGGATATTAAGGAAAAAGAGGAACGGTCTCCAGCCCCAGCGACTCTCTGAAACCGCAGATAACATTCATGTTCTGTACAGCCTGACCTGCAGCGCCTTTGACAAGGTTGTCAATGACCGAGACAAGCACAACCCGGCCGGTGCGCGTATCCACCTTGCAGCCGATATCGCAATAGTTGCTGCCACGCACATACTGGGTCGCCGGAAAATTGCCGGGTCGGCAGATCCGGACAAATTTTTCATCCTGATAAAATGACTGAAAGAGATCAAAGATCTCCTGGGGGTCAATGTCCCTGATCAGTTTGCCGTAAATGGTGCTTAATATGCCGCGACTGATCGGCAGAAGGTGGGGAGTAAAGGATATGGTCAGCCGGCTACCGGCAAGTTTACCAAGTTCCTGTTCAATCTCCGGGGTATGACGGTGCTCCCCGACTTTATAGGCCCGGAAGCCGTCGGTTACTTCACAGAAAAGCGAGCCGACCTGGGCACCCCGGCCGGCGCCGGAAGTACCGGATTTAGAATCAGCCACAATGGTATCCAGATCAATCAGGCCTTTTTCCAGCAGAGGCGCCAGGGCCAGAATAATGGAGGTCGGATAGCAGCCGGGATTAGCGACAAGTCTTGCTCCTGCAATATTTTCCCGATTGAGCTCCGGCAGTCCGTAAACCGCTTCCGCCAGGTACTTCTGGGCCGTATGCGGCTGATACCATGCCTCATAAACCAGAGGATCGTCGAGGCGAAAATCCGCGCTCAGATCGATAACCTTCTTACCGGCCTCAAGAAATTCGGGCACAATGGCCATGGCCGTCTGGTGCGGAACAGCGGTGAAAAATATGTCGGCGCGATGGACCAGATCGGTTATCTGCACATCCTCGCAGACGATGTCTGCTATGCCTGCCAGATGGGGGTAGACCTGGGACAACCTTTTCCCGGCATAATTACGCGATGTGGCAACACTGATCTCGACCTCGGGATGCAGGCTGAGAATACGCGCCAACTCACCACCCGTATATCCTGATGCACCAACAATACCTACCCGTAACATTGGTTTTTCCTTGCTTCATGCATTTTAAATAAAAAAAGGGAAAGACGAACATATAGTTTCGTCTTTCCCCGTCTATGGAAGAGCCATTTACGAATAAAGTAAATAGTCAGATCAACGTTTCGAGAACTGGAAGCTTGCCCTGGCTGCTTTCTTGCCGTATTTTTTACGCTCTTTCACACGGGCATCGCGGGTTAAAAGACCTGCCTTTTTCAGAGACTGACGATTGACCACGTCCACATCAAGCAGAGCCTTGGCAATACCATGGCGTAATGCTTCAGCTTGGGCAGCCTTGCCACCGCCTTTCAACGTGGCAACGACATCATATTTATCAATTGAATCAGTCAGAACGAAAGGTTTGGTGGCAATCTTCTTATCAATTGCACCGCCGAAATAATCGGCAAAAGCAAGTTTGTTCACATTGATATTACCACTACCCGGTTGCAACCAGACCCTGGCAATAGCAGTTTTTCTTTTTCCTGTGGCATAATAACGCTGCTCAGACATATCTCTACGACCTCAATTATAATTCAAGATTTTCCGGCTTCTGCGCTTCATGCGGATGTTCAGAGCCAGCGTATACTTTCAGTTTTTTCAACTGGGTACGACCAAGGGTGTTTTTGGGCAGCATCCCTTTCACTGCTTTATAAATCAGTTCCTCAGGACTTTTAGCAAGAATTTCCTTTGCAGTCCGAGTCCTCAAACCACCCATATAGCCGGAATGATTATAATAAAATTTATCATCGAGTTTTCTGCCGGTTAAACGAACCTTCTCGGCATTGACAACGATGATGAAATCACCGGTATCCTGAAATGTTGAAAAATTCGGTTTATGTTTACCGCGAAGCCTGCGTGCGATCTCAGAAGCAAGGCGACCCAGAACCTGGCTCTGAGCATCAACCACAAGCCATTTCCGTTCAATTTCTTTGACCGGTGTTAAAATTGTCTTCATTTTAATAACCTCAACTCACTAACAAAATGACACCCGGCGCTCAATTATATATTTAAATGATGCTCAGGTGATTTATTGACAAAAAAAGGTCCGAACCCGGTTCGAACCTTTGAATAAGCATGGAGCGGGAAACGAGATTTGAACTCGCGACTTCAACCTTGGCAAGGTTGCACTCTACCACTGAGTTATTCCCGCTTATATATTTGTCCCAAAAACGAGGTGAATATAACCGGAGGCGCAAATATTTGTCAACAAAAAATTACCCTTTTTTTCTTTACTATCAAGCGCAAAGGCAATTCGGCCAAAAAAGAAAAATATCTTGCCACTCAATCAGTTAACTTGTTATAGATATACTATATTTATTCAGTTAACCTTTCAAACTTACCACAAAGACCTGCAAAAGTAAACAATCAACTCTCAAGAGATTCTGTAATGAATATCCACCGTGAAAGCACCATTCAACGCAAAACCAATGAGACCGATATCAGACTCAGTCTCACCCTTGACGGAGAGGGCAAGGCCTCGCTGCACACCGGCGTTCCTTTTCTCGACCATATGCTGACACTGTTTGCCGTTCATGGTTTTTTTGATCTGACCATTGAGGCGGCAGGCGACCTGGATATTGATGCACATCACACAGTTGAAGATGTGGGCATCTGCCTCGGCCAGGCATTTAAAGCCGCCCTCGGTGATTTCAGTGCCATCAACCGCTATGGTCATTGCTCATTGCCTATGGATGAGTCCCTGGCACGGGTCACCGTGGATTTCTCCAACCGACCCTATCTCCATTATGATGTGGTGCAATGCGATCAGAAGGTGGGTACTTTCGACACTGCCCTTGTCCAGGAATTCCTCCGCGCTTTTTCCCTGCACGGCGGCATGACCCTGCATGCAGAGGTGCCGTACGGGCACAACACCCATCATATTCTCGAGGCGATCTTTAAAGCTCTCGGCAGAACCCTTGATCAGGCAACTGCCAGACACTTACGTACCCAGGGACCACTTTCCTCAAAAGGCTCTCTGTAATAATTAATCTTCCCGGACCATCGGAGGCTTCCCATTGAAACGTCTTGCCCTATTTTCATTACCCATTGCCATTTTCTTAGCCGCTTTCTTCCTGGTCTCCTGTTCATCCAAACACCAGCAACCCGCAGAGGAGGCGAAAGCTCCTGTGGTCATCGCATCCCTTGTCGTCCTGCCTGCAGAAATAGAAAGATCGGACAAGGAGAATGACTATGCGAACACCCGCCAGCTTGAGGCAGGGGTTGCCACCATCAACACCATTTTACAGGAAATGCTGGCTGATAAAAAAAATGTACTGTTCCTTACCGAAAACCAGAGAGAGTCATTACTTTCCGATTTCAGTGGCAATCCGCAGACCACGGCCCGTTTTATTGGCCAGCAGCTAGGTGTTGACGCCGTTATGCTGACCGTTGTCAGCCGTTACACCGAGCGTGACGGCGGAGATTACTCCGTCAACCAACCCGCCTCCGTGTCCTTCAAATACCAGCTCATCCATGTACCCACCGGCAAGTCACTCTGCATGGGAGTTTTTGATGAAACACAGCAGACCCTGCTCTCCAACCTTTTTTCCTTTTCCAAGGCTTCCAGTCGGGGATTCAAGTGGGTCAAGGCAGAGCAGCTCACCAGGGAAGGCCTCAATGAAAAACTAGGCGACTGTCAGTATCTGACTGAATAAAATTCGTATTGTCAACCTGCCGCAACCGGCATAATGATCATACCAAAAACGATTAATCGCCTCATCGGACAGGCGATGCATACCTACAGCATGCTTGCTGACGGCGACTCGGTACTTGTCGCCGTCTCAGGCGGGATTGACAGCCTCACTCTTGCCGCCCTGCTCCAGCACTGGCAGCACAAAGCCCCAATCCGCTACACTATTTCCGCCGTTCATCTGGACATGGGATTTGATTCCGGCAAGGTATCCGGATTGGTGAGGCGACAGCTGGCCAAAATCGGCATGGAAGTTGAGGTGGAACTGACATCATTTGGGACGGATGCCATTGCTGCGGGAAAAGGGGAAGGCGGCTGCTTCCAGTGCGCCCGCAACAGAAGGACCAGGCTGTTTTCCCTGGCCAGAGAAAAAGACTGCAACAAACTGGCGTTAGGACATCACAAAGATGATATTATTGAGACATTTTTTCTCAATCTACTCTACAGCGGCAACATCAGCACCATGGTTCCCGCGCAATCCCTTTTTAACGGCGCCTTGACGGTCATCCGCCCCCTTGCCTTTGTCGACAAGCTGCAGATCCGCACCATGGCTGAATCAATTCATCTGGAGGCAGCTGAAAATCCCTGCCCTCTGGCTGGCACATCCAAACGGGAAAAGGTCAGACAATTACTGAACGATCTCTGTGAAGGGAACCCGCAAATGAAGGGAAACATCTTTTCCGCCCTGTCCAATGTCAGGAGTGAATATCTCCTGCGCCAGCATCCTTCATCCTGACATTGTCGCCGAACTCTTCTCGGCATGAGACGGACAAGTCTCAGGCAGCAATCCTGTTCATATGGTCTTTAAGGAACGCAACACTATCTCCAACCGCCTGTAGGTCATTAAAATAGAGCCCGCCGAATTCGTTGGTGCAGTGAGGGCAGCCACGCAGCCAGAGAATATGGTGCCGGTAACTGTTCTTGGCAAGTTTCCGGTAAACCCACTGACTGCTGCAGCATTCAAAACAGTACAGCAGCGTCCACTTATTGCCGAGCAGCGCAGTTGCACAATCATAGCAGACCGGAACAACCATTTCCCGCACGGCAACGTCGGTTACCTGATTTTCCGCATAGCCGAAAGGCATGATAATGTAATCGCTGGCCGGGAAGTTTTCCTTTCGCACATTCGGTCCGTGGTTCAACTCGCACAGTTCATGGCCCAAGTCTGCCATAAGCTGAAGTTTATCTATCTCATTCATGGTCCCTCCTTGAACCGTTTAACCGGTTACTCGCTCTGTTATCGACAAAAATTACTACTACTTATCTGATCGGATGCTATCAGCAAATTGATTAAACAAATTTTTTAAATGTCAGCAAAATAACCTTGCCGATTCCAAACCAAAATCAGGAGGATATTCCTTAAGCAGATGGAACCTGCTGATTTTTCTGGACTGATCAACTCCCGGCTAGGTATGGACATGGCCTCATCATACTTTGCGAATTGTTGTATCCATGGTATAAATTCATTTTGCATAAACTTTTTTAATATTCACCACAGCAACCTGCGTGCCACAATGTGTTAATATTTATTATTAAAAAATTATATAATAATATTAAATTATTAGAGATTTTTAAGAAATGAGTGAATGGTCATTTTCTTATTATATGGAATTTTCACCAATAAAATTTTGACATTCCGGAAAAATAACCACATTTAACGCAGCAATTTAAAAAAATTTAAACACAACTCTAAAAAACAATCCGGCATGGAAACTGCGCTGAAACAAATACTTTTTGAGGAGCAGACATTACACAGCAGTCATGCCGAATTTTCGGCCAGATATCTTGCCGCCTGCAATCTCCATGCACTTGCCCGCAGTCAGCCGCACAGTATGCGTATTGACAACATCATCAACCTGGAAAAGTCGATGCATGACCCCCAAATTCTGCTGCAGCGACAGTCATATTTTCTTTTCCGGGAAGCTGCGAGGGCCATGACGGCGATTGTCATGTGCAATATTCCGGACTTGACAGAACACACCCTGGCAACACTGAAAAGACTGCTGCGCACCGCCACCGGCAATTCCCACCGGGCTGTCACGGAGGCAGTCGGATCGTTGCCTTTAATCAGTAATCAACACTTCCATCACAAGACGGAAGAACAGGACATACCCTGCGTTTCCTTTAAAAAAATAGCTGAAAAATGTGGCGGCATATCTGTTGCGAAGGCGGTTTTTAACGGCAGGAGTCTCACCTTGCCGTTCAACTCCGGCAAAAAGATTCTGGTTATTAAACTTGCCCGCCGTGACGATTCGCCCGCTAATCTCTTTACCGAAACATACTGGATGAAGTACTTGAGAAAATACTTTTCCTCCCTGCCGGTCCGTTTCAACATACCGGAGCCACTTGAGTTGGAGGGATTTTCCGTTTTCCGTATAAAAGACCTGCCTATTATCCCGCCGGATGACCTGCACTGTCATCCCGAAACCATCGCCATTGCCTTTGCGGCCCACAGCGAATATTACGCTTACGCCAATGAACCTTCCCACTATCGGCAATTTTCCGAACTCAAAGATGTCATGATCCGCAACGGCTGGCTGTTCAGCCATCTGGCCTCCCAGGGCATCGTTCATACTGCGCCGATTCCTCTTTTTCATAACCGGGTGCAAAGTCACAGAAGAGAAGATAATGGACTCTACGACTGGCCGCTTGCAGGCCGCCTTGACCAGTGGCTTTCCTCCTGCCGCCATCCCAATTTCGGACTTTCCGGCATCAGGGATTTTGAGCATTTTCAGGCAACGGAGATATCTGGTGAAAAGCTTTACTGGAATCTCGGAGCCCACATTCTCAGTCTGCTTCTCATCTCAGCCAGTTACTTTCGTAATCGCGAAAAAGGAGTGCGGGGGCTTTCTCCTGAAGGAAAACCTGTTGACGCCAGATATCTTTTTGACGAAAACTACCTTATAGAGTTGATCAGGGAGACACTGGAAAGCTACTATAAGGGCTTTGTCGGCCATGACTTTCCCGGAGATATGCCTTTTGACCTGAAAACCCTGGCGTCCCGCATGGTTGAGGAAATGGGTGTTGACCATCACATGAAAGAGATGCTGCGACAGGTCGATCAACGACAGATGAATGACAGGGAGTTCAGACTGTTTCTGGAGGAAAGAGGTTTTACGGTAAAACAGGCCGCCAGAGTCCCCAAAGGAGAACAGGATATTGTCCTGCACACAGGACCTCATCTTGGCGGATTCAATGCTGGCATTTCCATTCCGGAGCTCATAACCGCCTCGGCCTCCATGGCGGCGACCTGCGTTCTCGACCGGTATGCCGGCGGAAATTCATTACTTCAGGCAATTCATTAACATGCAGACAACATTAGACTGCCTTCCCTGTTTTCTCAAGCAGACGATCCATACAGCTCGACTCTGCAACGCCTCTCCAGTTGTGCAGCAGGAAATCATGAATGAGGTCATACTGAAATTTCTACCGTCCATTGATTTCACCATCAGCCCCCCTGAGAACGCCGTTCATCTTTACGGGCTGATCGCCGGAATTTCCGGTCATCAGGACCCGTTCGCCGCCATAAAAAAAGAAAGCAACCGCTTTGCCTCAGGCATTGCGCAGCGAATCAGACAGAAAGTAAATGAAGCAGACAACCCGCTGCTGGCCGCCCTGACCTTTTCCATTGCCGGCAACATCATCGATTATGGCTCCCTGCACCAGTTCGATATGGAAGAGATCATCCACGACGCCCTGTCCCTCAAAATGGCTATCAATGATTTTGCCGAACTGGAGGCCGACCTGCAGCAGACTCGGACCATTTTATATCTGGGAGACAACAGCGGCGAACTTGTTTTTGACAAAATTGCCATTGAGCAATTGAACAGGGACGTGACCTTTGTTGTCAAAGAAAAAGCCATCATTAATGACGCTCTGCAGGAAGATGCGCGGGATTGCGACATGCAGAACATCTGCAGGGTAATAACCAATGGCACCGGTTGTCCGGGAACACCTCTGCCCCATTGCTCTGAAGAATTCCGGCAACTCTTTGCTGATGCCGATCTGATCATCAGCAAAGGGCAGGGAAACTTCGAAACCCTCTCTGAGGTGAAGGCTCCCATCTATTTTCTGCTTACCGTGAAATGCCCTGTGGTAAACGATCATCTTTTCCAACTGACCGGCTCCCCAGCCCGGTGGCCTGTGAAATTACCCTTTCCAGTTCTCCTGAAATCTCCGCTCTATGGTAAAAAAAGGAAAGTTCACCCCGGCAGAAGTGCAGCAGACATATAATTGCCCACCAGGACCGGAACAGGGCCTTTACGTTTTCCTTTTATGCCGCCTCATCAACTTTTTATCCTGCCGGGCGAGAATAGCCGGACAGGATAGATATCCTCTCCGCTTCCATCTGATCTCCTGACAACGCTCGTATTTTTTATATTCACTTTCACAGAAATCTATGAATATAATGAAATGGTTGGAACCGTGCCACAAACTGCAACACTGCCATTCCCGGAAGCTGCAAAAATCTGTTGGTTGCTGCTAAGGCCCCTTTCAGGCATGCGCTGGAAAAAGCTTCTCCCCACATCAGCCGGCAACATGAATATTGTTTTTACCTATCAAGGAGGACATGTATGACAATAGCAAAAAAACTTGGTCTGGCAGGTGGCATCTCCATTTTTGCCCTACTGATTCTTTTTAGCGTCATGTTCTTTGCCAACCGCACGGTCAACTCATCCATCCAAGAAAGCCAGCTCAAAAATAGTCAATTAAACACCATCAACGAGATGGAAAAGAACGCTATTGAACTCCTACTGGCCGCCATGGATTCCATCATTGACAAGGATCACGGTTCCATTGACAAGGAACGCATGGGCAACATAAACCGCTCCGCCTCCTTTTTGAAAACCAACCTCCCGGTCTTGGCCGAAGCCGCTGAAAATGCCGAGGAAAAACAGCTGGCCACGGCCATGGTAGGCAACGTGGAGCAACTGACCACCGCCATCCAGAAAGATCTCAAGGATCTTATCGAAGCCTCGGGCAGCGATATGGCCCGCATTGAGAAGGACTTTGACCATATTGACGACACCCTGGATGAATACGGCAAAGCGGTGGGCGGCAATCTGGGCAAACTTGACGAATCCCTCCATGCCAGACTTGAAAGTGCTACAGGCAAGGACCACGAGGATCTCACCGAGATGATCCTGCTGATCACCGACATGCGCATAGCCCATCTTGAGGTGATGCTGGCCGCCATGGATTCCTTGCTTGACAAGCATGAAGGCAAAATCCATGATGACAGGCTTGCCGCTATGGATAAAGATTTTAAATATCTCTACGCAGACCTGGATAAACTCGCCTCCTTTCACGCCAGCTCTAATGAGCGACAATTGATCGCCGACATCACGAAAGGCCTACCTGCCCTGGAGAAGGGCGTCAAGGTGGAACTGAAAGACCTCATCGAAAACAGCGCCGTGCAGCTCAAACTGACAGAAACCGCCTTTGACAAGATGAATGAAGACCTTGATGAATACGGCGCCTCGGTAACGGAAGGACTGCACAAATTTTCCGTCTCCGTGGAGGGTGAGCGGGCTGATGCGGAAAAACATCTGGCCAGCGTGGTCACAGCGGCCAACATCATCGCACTTGTCACCTTCCTGCTCTCCGCAGCAGTGCTGGCGGTTTTTCTCTACAAACTCTCCCGTTCCATCATTGACCCCCTCAACATGGGGGTAAAATTTGCCGAATCGGTGGCCGACGGCGATCTCACTGTAAAAATGACCCTGGAAAGCAAGGACGAAATCGGCGCCCTGGCCAATGCCCTGCGCAAAATGGTGACCAGGCTGGAGGATACGGTGGTGACCATCCGGGAAATTGCGGCCCAGGTGACAACCGGCAGCAATGAACTGGGCGCCACCTCCCAGACCGTATCCCAGGGAGCCAGTGAACAGGCGGCCACTGTGGAAGAGATATCCTCATCCATGGAGGAAATGACCAGCACGGTAGACCAAAGCGCCGACAGTGCCCGCCAGACAGCGATCATTGCCAACAAGGCGGCCCAGGACGCGGAGAAAGGCGGCCAGGCCGTGGCGGATACGGAAAAGGCCATGCAGACCATTGCCGAAAAAATAGAAATCATTGAAGAGATCTCCCGCCAGACCAACCTGCTGGCCTTGAACGCCGCCATTGAAGCGGCCAGGGCCGGCGAACATGGCAAGGGATTTGCCGTGGTGGCGGCTGAGGTGCGCAAGCTTGCCGAACGCAGCCAGACAGCGGCCATGGAGATCAAAGGGGTGGCCGGCAGCAGTGTGGAAATCGCCGCCAATGCAGGGAAACTGATTCTGGAGATGGTGCCGCAGATCAAGAAGACCGCTGACCTGGTGGAAGAAATCGACGCGGCCAGTGCGGAACAGGCCAAGGGTGTCCAGGAAAACTGCATGGCGGTTGAACAGCTCAATCAGGTCATCCAGCAGAACAGTTCGGCCGCCGAGGAGCTATCCGCCTCTGCCGAAGAACTCAATGCCCAGTCCAATGAACTGATGCGGTCAATCTCCTTTTTTAAGATCAACAAGGAATATGCCTCGCCCATACGGCACAGCACAATTTCCTCACCTGCCGCAAAAAAACTGCCGCTCCCACCAACCCATCCACCGAAGAAAACAGATGTCGATGAATCAAAAAAAGGGGATGGGGTTAAATTAAAACTGAGCGATTCCGATGACGATTTCGAAAGATATTAAGGAGGCTGCCATGGACATGCAAAATGAAACCGCAAGTAGCCAGTATCTTTCCTTTACCCTGCGCGATGAGGACTTTGCCGTGGAGATTTTCAAGGTGCGGGAGGTACTCGATGTGGCCACTCTGACCAGAATACCGCGCATGCCTTCCTATCTCTGCGGGGTCATCAATCTGCGGGGCAACGTGGTGCCGGTGGTGGATCTCGGCCTCAAGCTCGGCATGGAGCCTGTCAAGAAAACCATCAACACCTGTATCATGATCATGGAGATCGTCGTTGAGGCTGAAACCGCGCCGGTGCTCATGGGTGTGCTGACCGATGCGGTGCAGGCGGTCCTTGAACTTGATCGGGCCAATATTGAGGCAGTTCCCCGCATGGGCACCAATCTCAATACCGATTTCATCAAGGGCATGGGCCGTTATGAGGAAAAATTCCTTATCCTCCTTGATATTGACAAGGTCTTGGCCAGCGAGGGGGAAGCAAGCCTGCGGGATGTGGAATCAGGCGCACTGGCCACCCAGGCGTTAGAGGCAGAGGCACACCTCTCTGAATAGGAGCTTTCATGGCTGACAATGATTTTCTTGCCGTATTCCAGGAAGAGGCCAGGGAGCTTCTTGAAGAGCTCGAGGGCTCCCTTCTCGAACTGGAAAACGCACCTGAGGACCTCAAGCTGGTGGGCAGGGTTTTCCGCAGCATGCATACCATCAAAGGATCGGCGGCCATGTTCGGTTTTGACCGGATTGCCGATTTCACTCATCACGTGGAAACGGTTCTTGACCGGGTGCGGGATGGTGCCGTACCGGTAACCCGGCAGCTGATCAATCTGATTCTGCAGTCCAGGGACTTCATCACCGCCCTGCTGGACGCTGCTTCAGGTGGTGACGAACCTGATCCCCGGCGAGGTGACATCATCATTAATGATCTGGCCGCAGTGTGCAGCGGCCAGACCGCAATTGCAACTGCGCCAGCCCCAGAGACTGCCCTGTCCCAGGAGGGGGCTATCACCCCGGAAGAACCCAAGGAACCTGCTGCCACGCAGATCCGGCATTATCTCATCGATTTCCAGCCGCAAGCCGCCTTTTTCGAGGGAGGAGGAGATCCGCTGCAGATCCTGCAGGATTTACAGGCCCTGGGGCAGAGCACCGTGCTTGTCCGTGGAGCCGAAGACAGCGCCGCTCTGTCCGGTCCGGGCTGGAACATTCTGCTCAGCACCGCTTGCGACCACAATGCTGTCTGCGATGTGTTTATTTTTGCCGAATCAAGTTCCAATCTCACCATAAGCCCCCTGAACAACGACAAAGATCACCTGCATCTAGCGGCTGATCTTTCCCCGTCCGCTGTCTCACCTTCTTCTGCACCGCAACCATCCCGGACAACGCAGCAGGCAACACCCGCTCCACCGACTGCGGAAACACCGCCGGCACCGACGGAAAAGAAAAAAACCGGAGCAGAGCCCCATGTCCTGAAAGGGGTGGAAAGTATCCGGGTGGCCGCCGACAAGCTTGACATTCTAATCAATCTGGTGGGAGAGCTGGTGGTCACCCAAGCCAGGTTGACCGACGTTGCCTCCGTCTCCAATCAGGCATCACTCCTGGAGCCGGTGGAACAGATCGAGCATCTCACCGCAGAACTGCGTGATCTGGTGCTCAACATCCGTATGTTACCCATCGGCAGCACCTTTACCCGCTTCAAACGCCTAGTCCGCGACCTTTCCGCCGAACTCGGCAAAGAGGTGGAGATGAAAACCGAGGGAGAAGACACGGAACTGGACAAAACCGTCATCGAGCAGCTCAATGATCCGCTCATTCATCTGATCAGAAACTCCATTGATCACGGCATTGAATCCCCTGAGGTGCGCACTGCGGCAGGCAAGACCCCCTCGGGCACCCTGCTGCTGTCAGCCGTGCATAACGGCGCCAATGTGCTCATCACCGTTTTTGATGACGGCAAGGGGCTTGACGCTGACAGCATCCGCAGAAAGGCCCTGCAAAAAGGTATCATCAGCGACGATGAGGTGCTTAGCGAACAGGAGATCTTTTCTCTTATCTTTGCCGCCGGCATCTCCACCGCCAAACAGATAAGCAGCGTTTCCGGTCGCGGGGTGGGCATGGATGTGGTTAAAAACGCCATTGAGAAACTTCGTGGATCTGTCCATGTCAACAGCGAAAAAAACAAGGGGACCACCGTGACCGTCACCCTGCCCCTGACCATGGCTATTATCGACGGTCTGCTGGTTCGCACCGGCGATACCCATTTTGTTCTGCCCCTGGCTGAGGTGGAGGAATGTGTGGAACTGACCGCTGATGAAATCGCCCGTAACCACGGACGCCGGGTATTTGCCATGCGAGACCATCTTATTCCCTATGTCAGGCTGCGTGATTTTTTTTCCATCCCCGGCAACCGGCCGGACCGGGAACAAATGGTGACCGTGCGGCTGCGGGAGGAACAGATAGGCCTGGTGGTTGATGAAGTGGTGGGCGGCCACCAGACGGTTATCAAGTCACTGGGCTGGGTTTACCGCAATGCTGAAGGAATTTCCGGCTCCACTATCCTCGGCAATGGGGAGGTGGCCCTGATCATTGACACCCATGCCCTGGCCAGGTCAGCCAGGATCGAGGAGTCAGCGGATGTTCGCCGGCACTAGCATAAAAAGCACCCCGACCGATCCAAATACAGACGAATTTGCGCCGCTGCTTGCTGATAAGGAATTTCGCAGATTAAGCAGCCTGATCTATGACATATGGGGCATCCATTTGCCCCCGGCAAAAAAAACCATGGTAAGCTCCCGGCTGCGGAAGCGCCTTAAAGCACTGAGACACCCATCGTTTAAAGCATACATTGACTATGTCATGAGTCCGGCGGGGCGACATAATGAGTGGAGCCATCTCATTGATGCGGTCAGCACCAATAAAACCGATTTTTTCAGGGAAAAGATCCATTTCGACTTCCTGTCCCGCAACATGCTGCCGCGCATGGCTGCCGCACTGCGGAAGAGTGCCGGCAGGATTTTACGGGTGTGGAGCGCCGGCTGCTCCAGCGGTGAAGAACCTTATACCATGGCCATGGTTCTGACGGAATATCAGAACCAAAATCCATGGTTCAGCTTCGCGGTTACGGCGACGGATATCAATAATCAGGTGCTTGATGAGGCAATTCGAGGTATTTATGATGATGAGACCTTAACTCCTGTCCCTAAATTTCTGCTTTACAAATATTTCATGAAGGGCAAAGGCAATCTGGCCGGCTATCACCGTGTTGTACCGGAACTGCGGCAACGGATTTGTTTCCAGCGTGTCAACCTTATGGAAAGGAGTTTCGGGTTCAAATCACCTTTTGACATCATTTTCTGCAGAAACGTGATTATATATTTCGACCAGCAAACCCAGCGGCAACTGTTTCACAAGTTCTACAGCAATCTGACCCCAAACGGTTTTCTGTTTCTCGGTCATTCTGAAAACCTGCATGGCATGGACGATAAATTTGTCAAAGTTGAATCTTCAGTATATCAATGCAAAAAATAAAAAATTTAATGACGCAGCTTCCTTTTTACTGGCTGCACCCGGGGGATCTTTTTGTCTCCAGGGAACCGACATTGGTCACCACCATTCTCGGCTCCTGCGTGACGGTCTGTCTCTTTCATCCGTTGCACCGGGCAGGAGCCATGTGCCATTGTCTGTTGCCGGTGGGAGATCATGAACGTAATAACCCGGGATATCGTTATGTGGACAGCACCCTGCCCAGAATGATGCATGCGTTTAAAGAAACCGGCATTACCTTCCAGGGCATGCAGGCCAAACTCTTCGGCGGAGCCATCATGACGGCAAAAAGCGCAACCCTATCGGAGACATCCTTAAGAGTCGGCCCTGCCAATGTGGAAATGGCCAGAAATGTACTGAAAAATCTGGGAATACCCCTGGTTGCCGAATGTGTGGGAGGTCATAAGGGTTACAAGCTCTTCTTCAATTCCGGCAACGGCGATGTGTTTCTGAGCAGATTGTGATCATTTGGCCTGTTTGTATGCCAAGATGAGTTAAAGAGTTTACCGATCCATGACCCGGAAAATCAAAGTTCTGATTATTGATGATTCAGCGGTTGTGCGCCAGGCCTTAAGCGAGGTGCTGCGTTCAGACCCCATGATTGAAATCATGGATCCGGCCGCCGACCCCTTTATCGCCGCCGAACGAATTGAAAGGGAAAAACCGGACGTCATCACCCTGGACGTGGAAATGCCGCGCATGGACGGCCTGACCTTTTTGCGGAAACTCATGAGCCAACACCCCATACCGGTGGTCATGTGCTCAAGTCTGACGGAAAAAGGAGAGGAGACCACCATCCGTGCCCTTGAGTACGGCGCGGTCAATATCATTACCAAACCGAAGCTGGGGGCCAGACAGTTTATTGAAGAATCGAAAATCCTCATCTGCGACAGCGTGAAGGCCGCCGCCAAGGTGAAGGTTAAAAAGATTTCTGACACCAGGGGAAGTTACCAACCGACCAAGAAACTCTCTGCCGATGCGGTAATTGCTCCTGGCAAGAAAACGGCAATGGTCAAGACTACAGAGAGGGTTGTGGCAATCGGCGCATCCACCGGCGGCACCGAGGCTCTGAAACAGGTGCTGACCAAACTTCCCGTGGATATTCCGGGTATCGTCGTGGTCCAGCACATGCCTGAAGGTTTTACCAAGGCCTTTGCCAAGAGACTTGATGACCTGTGCCAGATCAGGGTCAAGGAGGCGGAAAATGGTGATACGGTGCTGCGTGGGCAGGTGCTGATTGCCCCCGGCAACAAACATACCCTTCTGCAACGAAGCGGAGCAAGGTATTATGTTGAGGTAAAGGACGGGCCCCTTGTCTGCCGTCACCGCCCTTCGGTTGATGTGCTTTTCCGCTCCACCGCCCGCTATGCCGGCAAGAATGCCACCGGTATTATCATGACCGGCATGGGTGATGACGGGGCAAAGGGTATGCTTGAGATGAAGCAGGCCGGGGCAAAAACCATTGCTCAGGATGAAGCGAGCTGCGTTGTCTTCGGCATGCCCCAGGTGGCCATCAGGATGGGTGCGGTGGACGAAATCGTTTCCCTTGCCGAGCTGGCAGCCAGAATCGTTTTATATCGAAATTAACAGGATTGTGAGGACACTATGGATTTACTGCAGAATTTTTCCGACAAGGACATGATCGAACAGATTACCATCCTGGATGACATCCAGTCAAACGCTCAGCATGAAGCGATCCCTGCCCTGTTTGACATATATGCCGTCCCCCTGTCGGATGTGGCGGTGGACGAGATGGTCTATCATGCGTTGATCACCCTGCTCAAGGGTCAGGATGCCGCTATTCTTTCCGGCCTCGGCCATGGTTCTCCCCGGGTCAGGATACTGTGTGTCAAGGCTGCAGGTGAAAACAATATCCACGCGGCCCTGCCGCTGCTGGCGGAGATCCTCCAGACCGGCAACCAGGAAACCGAACTGCTCACAGAGGCCGTGCGTGCCCTGTCCAAAATCGATGATCCCGGGATTCTCGATATTCTGCTGCCCTATATAAACCATCAGGATGCCACCATTGCCGGGCTGGCCATGGACAAGGCCGCCGCCAGCGGAGAGGAACGTGGTCGCGACGCTCTCTGCAGCTATATCTCAGCAGCATGCCAGGACGGCGGGACTGATGAGTCCCTGGGGGTCGGGCTCGCCTTTTCCAAGCTGGGCAACTTCACAGATGACAAAACCATCGACTTTCTCATTTCCCATATCCATAACCACAACCCGACCATCCGCAAAATCGTTCATGAACAGGTGATCAAAGCAGGCGAAATTGCCCTACAGTGCCTGGCCAAGGCACTGACCACCGGCGACAAGGATGAAAAAATCATGGCCGCCAACATCATCGGTCTCATCAAACACAAAAACGGGGCCAATATCATTACCGACCTGCTCGACTCCCAGGAACAGATTGATGCCAATCTGAAATTTGCCGCCTATGAGGCCCTTGGCCGTATCCCCTCCATGCGCAGTATCGTCGGCCTGACGGACGGACTGGCGGATAGCGACGAGATGATCCTCATCGCCGTGATGACCGGGCTTAACGAAATATACAATCCCGGGTTGGCCAAGGCCCTCCTCTCGGCATTGCAAAAGGATGCCGGACAGCGGGCAAGAATCCTCTCCGCGCTGGTTGCCACCAGGGCCGGCAAACTGTTTACCGCTGTTTTTCAGGATGGTACCTATATGGAGGAACTGCTGGGCATTCTGGCTGCCAGTCACAACCTGGAGTCCATCACCTTCTTCAAGGAGTTACTGGCATCCATGGCCGATGACAAGGCTGCGGAGCTGCTGAAAAAACTGGAGATCAGCGATCATTCTTCCGGCGGTAAATCCATTCTGGCGGCCGACGATTCCAAGGCCATGCTCTTTTTCTATACCTCAGCCCTGGCCGGCATGGATGTTTGTCTTACCACCGCAGAAGACGGACAGCAGGCCTTTAATCTGCTCAAGTCCGGCGAACGGGTCGATCTACTGGTTACGGACCTCAACATGCCGAACATGGACGGGGTTGAACTGGTGAAGGAAATACGCAACTCCCTGAAACTGGATATCCCCATTCTCATGGCCAGCACCGAGTCGGAGAAATCACAGACAGATCTGGCGCTTCAGGCCGGTGTTTCCGCTTTTATCACCAAACCGTTTACCAAAGAACAGTTTATTGAAAAGGTTACTGCCCTCATCCGTTGATGCTGCTTTAATGATGACTGCTCCTGACATCTGCCCCTGCGGTTCCGGCAAATCCTTTTCCGCCTGCTGTCAACCTCTGCTTGCAGGCGACCTGTCCGCAGACTCGGCAACAGAGCTCATGCGCTCACGCTATACCGCCTACGTGGTCAGGGACGTGTCCTATATCCTCCGCACATGGCACCCGTCAACCAGACCTGCCCGGATTGATCCGCACACCATTCCGGCCTGGAACGGACTTGAGATCATCGGGCCGGAGACGATTGATGAAACAGGCCGTGCCACGGTTGAGTTCAAGGCAAGGGCAAGCGCCTCCTCGGTCAGGATGCTGCTCCTGCATGAAAATAGCCGTTTTGTGCGGGAAAACGGCCATTGGCTCTATGTAGACGGAGATGTCAGAGAATCCGTGGACAAGGCAACAAACAAACCGGGCAGGAATTCACCGTGTCCCTGCGGCAGCGGCAGGAAATTCAAAAAATGCTGCGGTCCGTAATCCTGCCATAGCATCTGCACCCTATCACCGCCCCTGAACAAAAAAACATGATCCTTTTCCTGGCTGTTGCCATTTCCATTTACACCGCCATGCATTGCCTGGTTTTCTGGGGTATCCACCCCCTCCTGGCCGGCCATCGTTATCTTGCCGTTGCCGTCCTGCTCTGGATGCTCATGATGATTATCTCCCCGCTTGCGGTGCGGCTGCTTGACACAAACGGCAGTTCCCAGGCCGCACGTCTGCTGGCCCTGACCGGATACACCTGGATGGGGCTGGTTTTCCTCGCCTTCTGCCTGTTTGCCGTCATCGGCATGATCGCACTTCTTTTCCTGGTGCTTCCTTTCATCATTCCCGCCCTGCCCCGGTTGCCATTGCATGGGCCGCTTATTGCCTCGGCCGTGCTCCTCTTCACCCTGGCCACCGGCATTTATGGCTACGTTGCAGCAAAAAATATCCGGGTGGTTACGGTTCCCATCACCACGGACAAACTGCCCGCAGGCACAGAGTCCCTGCGGGTCGTGCAGGTCTCGGATCTCCATCTTGGCCTGCTCAACCGCAGTGCCTTTCTTGCGCCTGTTATCACCCGACTCAAAGAACTTAAACCCGATTTACTGGTTGCCACAGGCGACGTGGTTGATGCCCAGATCAACCATCTGGATGGATTAAGTGCAATGTGGCAGGAGATTGAACCGCCATTAGGCAAATTTGCCATCATCGGCAACCATGAAGTGTACGCCGGCCTCAAGCAGAGCCTTGATTTTCTCAAGGGTTGCGGTTTTGTTGTGCTGCGCAATACCGGCTTAAACGTCGGCGGGGTGGTACGAATTGTCGGCATAGACGATGAACAGATCTGGGATCATACTGTGCAGGAAACCGCCATTCTGCAGGCCCAACAATCTGATCTGTTCACCATTTTCCTCAAACATCGCCCCACGGTCAGCAAGGATGACGTGCAACTCTTTGATTTGCAACTCTCCGGCCATACCCACCGGGGCCAGATATTCCCTTTCAATTTTATCACAGGTCTCAAATATCCCCTGCAGGACGGATTGCATCGCCTTTCACCCGTCTCCCGGCTTTACACCAGCAGGGGAACCGGCACCTGGGGACCGCCCATTCGGGTCCTGTCTCCCCCGGAAATCACTGTTTTTGACATAAGACGAGGCAAGTCCGGGACCTGAAGCCAAACGCCTCACATATCGCTTACCATTCTTTTCAGCCAGATAAAGAAGACAAAAGCCTGTGGCATGAAATTTTTTTTGCATGTATCATGAGCCGATTTTTGTCGTTCCTGTCTACGACACACAGAACTCTCGTCTTAAAATTACCGTCTGCCGAGCCGGTTGCTGCATGAATGTAAGTAATCTTTTCGGTCTGCAAGGAGAATGATATGGAAGAACTGCTGGACGATGTGGAAGTTAGAGTACTGGGCTGTCTGATGGAAAAGGAAATGGCAACCCCTGAATATTACCCCCTCTCCCTCAATGCCCTGGTCAATGCCTGCAACCAGAAGTCAAACCGTGAACCGGTGGTCAGCTATGATGAAGCAACCGTCATCCGGGCGCTGGACAGCCTGAAGGGAAAACGGCTTGCCCTGCAGAGCGATGCTTCCCGCGTGACCAAATATGAAGAGAACTTCGTCACCTTTAACAATCTTCTGCATAAAGAGGCGGCGCTCATCTGCCTTCTTCTGCTGCGCGGCCCCCAGACTGCCGGCGAACTGCGGGGAAGATCGGAACGTCTTTATAAATTCAACGATATTGAAGAGGTGGAGGAAAAGCTCGAGGATCTCAGTGAAATGGGTTTTGTGACCAGGATGGCCAAACAGCCGGGGCGCAAGGAATGCCGGTTCATGCATCTTCTCTCAGGCGAGCCCCAGCCAGGCCAATCAGGCTGGCAGGCAGAACCGGCGTCCACCCCGCAGGAACGGCAGGAGGATAATGGCCGCCTGGAAAAACTGGAGCAGGAAATAACCCTGCTGCAGCAGGAGCTGCAGGAACTCAAAGATACTTTCCTGGCCTTCAAAAAACAGCTTGAATAAAGACAGTCGAGAGGCACAGCCTCAGCAGGAAAAGCGCGCATAATGGGTGAATTCTTCCACCTCTTTCCTCTTCGGCGCCGAAGGTTCGTGGTCAGGATAACCCAGGGGGATCATGGTCACTACTTCATATCCAGCCCGCACGGCGAGGATTTGCTTTACCCTGTCGTGGTCAAAGGCCCCGGCAATAACCGAACCGAGGCCGAGGCTGTGGGCGGCAAGGCAGAGATTCTGGGTGGCAAGACCCAGATCATACATAAACCACTCGGTAAATCGGGTCAAACTTTCACCTTTGTAATGGCCTGACTTCTTCATAGCCGCCCCCACCACCAGCACCACCGGTGCAGCGGTCACGGCAGGCCCTGCCGGATTCCTGGGGCTCAAGGCGTCATGGAGTTGCTGCTTTATTTCCCTGTCACGGACAACAAAAATCTCCCAGCACTGGGAGTTGCCCCAGGAGGGCGCCCAGCGCACCGCCTCAAGAATCTGTGCCAGTTGCTCACCGGTGATATCCTGGTCTGTAAACCTGCGGATACTTCTTCGCCCTTTGATTGCCTCAATCACATCCATTATCCGTCACCATTCAGAAAAATTCTTATATCCATTTCAGTTTCAGTAACAAAAAAAGCCGGATAGGCAGCCTTATTCAAGCAGTCGTATCCGGCCCATCTTCTTTTGCAGCGGTTATTTTCAGCCGTTCAGCATTCTGGCCATCTCTTTTGCGCCGTAGGTGATAATGATGTCAGCCCCGGCCCGATGGATGGAAAGCAGGGTCTCAGCCATGACCCGGTCCGCATCAATCCACCCTCGCTCCCCGGCAGCCTTGATCATGGCATACTCGCCGCTCACATGATAGGCGGCAATGGGCAGGTCGAATTCCTCCCGCAGACTTTTGATGATATCCAGGTAGGCGACGGCAGGTTTGACCATCAGGATGTCCGCGCCTTCATCCACATCAAGTGTGGCCTCCCGCAGGGCCTCACGGGCATTGGCCGGGTCCATCTGATATCCCTGGCGGTCACCCTCCTGGGGGGCGCATTCCGCCGCATCCCGGAAAGGTCCGTAAAAGGCCGAGGCGTATTTGACGGCATAGGACATGATGGGCACCATGTCAAAATCATTCTCATCAAGTATGCCCCGGATTTCCGCCACCCGGCCATCCATCATATCGGAAGGAGCGACAATATCAGCCCCGGCCTTGGCATGGGACAGGGCCACCTGGCCCAGGATCTCCAGGGTTGCATCATTATCAACCTGCTTGTTGATCAGCACACCGCAATGGCCATGGCTGGTATATTCACAGAGACAGACATCGGTGGTCACCATCAAGTCCGGTGTCTTATTTTTCAGCTCCTTAATGGCCCTCTGAATAATACCGTCTTTGGCATGGGCCCCTGAGCCCACAGGATCTTTTTTCTCGGGAAGACCGAACAGAATCACGTGGTTCAAACCCAGGGACATGATTTCTTTGGCCTCTTTGCCGAGCTGATCGACGGACATGCGGAAAACACCGGGCATGGACGATATCTCCTCTTTCACGCCCTTGCCTGGCATAACAAAAAGAGGATAAATGAACTGCTCGGGGGACAGGCGGGTTTCGCGGATCAGTGAACGCAACTGGGCATTGCGCCGAAATCTACGGGGACGATAATCAGGAAAGACCATTTACATTTCCTCCGGGAAATACGAGTTCAAGGTTATATAAAGAATTAGAGGCGAAAGATCTCCGCCACCAGATCATTGATGAAAAGATCGGGATTTTCAACACCCTTGGCGGTGATCAGAATATCATTGACATCGTTTCTCTGCTGGATAAGTTTGAGACCATAGGCAAATGAATCGAAAATCACTTCGCAACGCTCATCAACGCCGACCTGGTTCCATGATTCACTTGCCACAATCAGGTCCATTGCCTCATCCGCAAAGGTAATCCTCATGCCATATTCTTCAGAAACAAGTTTTACACTTTCGCGGATCTGGCGCACCAAGGCGATGAATTCCTTGCAGGCATCTCGGGGATCGATAATCTGCGTCTGGCAATGCTGGGCTATCAGTTCAAGTCTCTCTTCCGACGGGGTAACATTTTCCGCCCGCAGCAGATTTTCCTGTTTTTCCCTGATAAAGCCGGCAATCCGGGTGAATTCATGGGCGACGAATTCATGATAACGGATCCGCTGTGATTCCTGAAGGCTCTCATCGGCCAGAAGAATCTGCAGCTGTTGCAGGGGGTTTTCCACCATCTCCGGCGAAACTACAAGATAGCGCACCGTTGAGGAGGGAAGTGTTTTTTCAAAGTAGAGCAGAGCGTGCTCCATGACACTGACCAGCCCCCGGGCACCGGTCCTTTCCTTGACTGCCTTGGCGGCAACCAACCGCAGGGCATCCTCTTCAAACTGCAGATGAATGCCATAGGCGGCAAAATCCTGTTTTTTTGCCACGACCACCGGACTGTTCGGGTTGATCAGAATCTGGTAAAGATCTTCTTCTCCCAACTCATCAAGCACGGCGACCACGGGTAAACGGCCGACAAATTCGCTCTCAAAACCGAATTCGATCAGATCCTCAGCTTTGACCTGCTTGAGAAGTAGACCATCATCCTTGCTTGAAGTGATGCTTTTTTCAAAACCGATGGATTGCTGCTGCACTCTCTTTTTGACGGTCTTTTCCAGTCCGGAAAAGGCGCCGCTCATGATGAAAAGGATATTTCTGGTATTGATAACCCTTTTTTCCCGCTTGCCCGTGGCCCGGTAATGCTCCATGGCCTCAAGCTGGGAAATGGGGTCATGGGACACCTTCATCTCAACCTCGGTCTCCTCCATGGGCTTTAAAAAGGCCCGCTGTACGCCGGTACGCGACACATCGGCGCCGATGCGAAAGGGGGAGGCGGCTATCTTGTCTATTTCATCCACATAGATGATGCCATACTGGGCTCGCTCAATGTCGCCGTCAGCCTCCCTGACCAGATCCCTTACCAGATCCTCCACATCGCCCCCGACATAGCCTGTCTCACTGAACTTGGTGGCATCACCTTTGACAAAAGGCACGCCGATGTGCCGGGCTATGAGTTTGATCATATAGGTCTTGCCCACGCCGGTGGGCCCGATAAGCAGCACATTGCTCTTGATCCGACCGGCAGCCTGGCTTCTCGGTTTTTCCGATTCGTGGCGGATACGGTTGAAATGGGTACAGATCTTGGTGGCGAGAATCGCCTTGGCATCGTCCTGGCAGATGACATATTCGTCAAGATAGGCGGCAAGCTCTTCAGGTTTCAGATCAAAATGAAAGAGGGGAGTCTTCCGGGCTGAAATTTTCTGCTTTTTCTCACCCTTTTTCTCAGGATGAGGGAAGAAACCGGTGGAGACAATCTTAACCTGCCCTCCATATTTCCTGCTTAAATAGTCGGCAATTTCCTTTTCAAGGTCTTTTTGATTGGGGAGATTGGGGAGATTATGATCAGCCATGTGGATTTTCTTCTATGTAGAATTTTTAGGGTACCGGCAAGATTCTCTGGGTAGACACCCTTGTAAGCGGGCAACAAAACATAAAAACGGCATAAGGCCTGCCAGGGATTTCATATTCCCTCTCAGGATATGAGCAGGTACCTTCAACTAAGGTATCAATTTTCAAGTTTCACTTCAATACCCAACGCTTTTAATTTCTTATGTAAATGACTTCTCTCCAGGCCGATTTGTTCCGCAGTCTGGGAGATATTGCCATCATTTTTCTTTAACTTTTCCTCCAGATACTCCTTTTCAAAGAGCCTTTTGGCCTCCTTGAAAGAGGCATCAAAACCCTGGTGGGATATCGAACTGAGATTTTTCCCCGTGCCGGCATGCAATTGTTCCAGCAGGCGGACATCAATGGGCAGCATGGGTGCGATAATTTGCTCAGTGACTATCTCCTGGGGGGTCATAATGGCAACCCGTTCGACAAAATTACGCAATTCCCGCACATTTCCGGGCCAGTTATGGCAGGTCATCAGCTTCATGGCCCCGATGGTGAATTCTTTTTTCCCGAGCCCTTTGCGGGAAAACTCAACCAGCAGGTCGTTCACCAGCAGAGGGAGATCCTCCAGCCGCTCCCTGAGCGGCGGCATGTAGATGGGCACCACGTTAAGGCGCCAGAACAGATCAGCCCGGAAATTGCCTTGCTCGATTTCCCGCTCCAGATTCTTGTTTGTTGCGGCAAGCACACGCACGTTCACGGAAATTGTTTTGGTCCCGCCCACTCTTTCAAACTGCTGTTCCTGGAGAATCCGCAAAATTTTTGCCTGGGTTTTCAGGCTCATATCGCCGATTTCATCCAGAAAAAGAATCCCGCCGTCCGCCTGGTCAAACTTGCCGCGCCTGCTGCCGATGGCACCGGTAAAAGAACCCTTCTCATGGCCGAACAGCTCGCTTTCTATGAGCTCTTCAGGGATCGCCGCGCAGTTTACCTCAATCATCGGTTTTTCAGAGGAGGCGGACAAACGGTGGATCATCTGGGCCGCCAGCTCCTTGCCGGTCCCGTGCTCACCGCGGATCAGCACCCAGGCATCCGTGGGCGCCACCCGTTCAAGCTGCTGCCGGACATTGATGATTGCCTGTGAGCTGCCGGTGATCTTCCATTTTTTCGTATTCTTCTCTTTGAGAATGAGGTTTTCCTCCTCAAGATCGGAAACGAGCAGGGCGTTATTAATGGACAGGACTATTTTGTCATAGGAGGGCGGTTTTTCAATAAAATCAAAGGCGCCCATTTTGGTGGCCTGCACCGCGGTTTCGATGTTGCCGTGGCCGGATATCATAATAACCGGCAGATGGGGAAACTGTTCTTTGATGCGGGGCAGGGCCTCCATGCCATCCATGGCCGGCATCCAGATATCAAGAAGCACCAGATGGATCTTCTCCTGATTCAGCACCTCAAAGGCTTTTTCCGCAGACTCAACCGGCACGGGGAGAAATCCCTCATCAGACAGAATGCCGGCCAAAGACTCCCTGATGCTGGCTTCATCATCGACGATCATCACTTTTTTTGCCATTTTCCGTGACCTTCCTCATCCTCTTCCCGGGTTGCCATGAACTTAGGACAGTGGCAACTCTATAATGAATCTGGCACCCCGGGGCAGATTGTCTTTTACCCTGATATAGCCGCCATGATCGGCAACAACCGTGCTGGCGATGGCAAGCCCCAGGCCTGTTCCTGATTTTTTGGTGGAAAAATAAGGTTCAAACAGATGATGCTTGTCTTCGTCACCCACGCCGGGTCCATCATCATGCACTTCAAGAAATACCAGCTTCTGCACGTCATCCACGGAGATCTCCACCGTAATGTTTCCCCCATCTCCAACTGCTGAAACGGCATTATCCAGAAGATTAATAAGCACCCTTTTCATCTGCTTGAGATCAAAGGAGAATTTCGGCACATCCGTGAGGCAGATAAAGTCAAAATGGACATTTTTATGGCCTTCTCGAAAAAGAACCATGGCCTCTTCCGCCATTTCTTTCAGGCTGTTCATGGACTTCTGCACGGCCGGCATCCTGGCGAAATTGGAAAATTCGCTGACCAACCGCTTCAGCTCGTCAACCTGGTTGACAATGGTTTTGGTGCAGATATCAAAAACCTCTCCCTCTTCACCCAACTTCTCCAGATACCTTTTGCGCAGCCGTTGGGCCGATAACTGAATCGGCGTCAGGGGATTTTTCACCTCATGGGCGATACGTCTGGCTACTTCACGCCACGCCGCCATCCTCTGGGCCTTCTCCAGTTCGGTAAGATTATCAAAAACAAGCACCACGCCAAGCTCCTTGCCGTATTCATCGACAAGACGGGTCATATTGACCCGCAGCGAGAAGGAATCGTCCCGCACCTTCAGCCGCAGAGGAAGCTCGATGGCTCCCTTGCCGCTCCGTTCAAGCTCAGCATAAAAATGATTGAGAACCTCCTGATGCTGGGCATTCAAAACCAGCCGGTAGTCATAGTTCAAAATCGCCTTCTTATCAATTTTCAGCAGTTCCTCGGCAAAACGGTTGATGGTGGTAATACGTCCGTCCGCATCGAGGGAGATGACGCCGGCAGCCACATTCTGCAGGATAATCTCCGTATATCGCCGTCTGTTTTCCAGTTCCTGGTTGCTGGTCTCAAGCTCCTTCTGGCTGGCCAGCACATCACGGGTCATCTGATTGAACGATTCAACCAGAGTGCCCATTTCATCCCCGGCATCGGTTTCCACCACAAAATCAAGCTCCCCGTCCGCCACCCTTCTGGTGGCAATGGCCAGCTTATCAATGGGATCCGTCAGACTGCGCGCTACAAAAAACCCAAACCAGATGGCGCTGAAAACAATAAGCAGGGTGACAACGAGCAGAATCACCAGCAGACTCGTCTTGATGGGCTGCTTGAGTTGCATCAGCTGCCGATACCCTTCCAGACCGCTTGAAATAATCCCCATTCTATCCAGTCGGGACTGCGGGATCAGGGCAGAGACGATCAAGACGTGAGGATTACCCCCCGCAGAGCCAAGGGTGAAAGGAATGAGACTGCGCACCAGCTCACCACCCTGAGTCTTCTGGATGGCAATTTGACTGGAGTCGCCGTTCAATGCCTTTCGCAACAGGTCAGGCAGAATTTCCGGCACATAGGCCGCCTCCATGAACTGTACGGCAGAAATTCTCGTTACTGAAGTACGCTGCGGTGAAATAATCTCAAGACTGGCCAGCCCGTGCCGGTCAACAATATCGGTGAGAAAGGCATCAAGGGAGGGCGCTCCTGTCCGGACATTGTTACTTGCTTCAATCCGGCGGGCGATATTTTCTCCCAGTCTCTGCATCTCCTCTCTTTTTTCCTGATACACGTCCTGGGCCACATGCAGCGACTCAAGCAGCGACTGCTCAACTTTGATATTGAACCAGTAATCCATGCTGGTGGAGACGAACTGCAAAGCGATAAAGAACAGCAGCGCCGTGGGGATCAGAGAAAGCGAGACAAAGGAAATAACCAGTTTGGTCCGCAGCTTGGTGCCGAGAATCTTTTTTTTGCGCTCAAAAACAAGCTGGGCCAGATTGCGCAGCACCAGGAATACCATGAGCAGCAGCAGAAAGACGTTGCAGTTGATGATGACAAAAACCAGCACATTGCCGCTGACCGGAAACGGCACGGCGCCCAGCTGAAAAACCTTTGTTTCAACAAAAGTCAGCAGCGGAATGAGGACCAGACAGGACAAAATGACTGTCCAGACCCGGCGCCGCTTGATTTCATCTCTTTGCTGCTGATCCGCTGTTTCCATAGGTGAACGCGAGTGAGTACCAATCGGTTTCAAACTTCCAGAGCTGCCAGAAGGGTATGATATATTGAAAGTTCATGGGCAAGGTCTTTTTGGCCAGTTTGGCCTTCACCTTCACCATATATTTGCCCTCCGTTTCCAGCAAAGCCAGTTCGGCAAGCTGCAAATCATGGATATCGGTCATGGCTGTTTTTGCATCGACAAAACTCTTAAAGGTGATGCGGCTCACCTTCCGCTCTTCCATTTCCACCGAATATTCCTGTTTGAGGGGATCATAGTTCAAGGTGTGATCAAATGCCTGACTAATGATCTTTTTTTCCGACTCCCCGCCGGAGAGATGGTAGAGTTCGATAAAATAACTAAAGGTGACGGGGATGCCGTTTTCGATCCCCTTTACCATCTCATCGGTAAAGGCATCTTTCAGGCTAAAATAGAGCAGCAGGTGTTGATCTGAATTCATCATCACCATATCTTCAATGCGGGCGGACTCCTTGCCGCTCACCCGGGTCGGGCAGAACAGCAGCCCCGGCAACAGCAGAACACAGCACAACAGCAGAAAATTTCTTGATAATGTCCTATTCATTCGGCAGATATTTTTTCCAGGAAGAAATCACGCTCCCAGATCAATGTTTTCTCATAATCTTTTCTCAGGACGGGAAACTCCTGCATCAGGGCATCATGAACAAGACCCTGCAGGTCTTCGACAATTTCATGTACGGATTCCCAGCCGGAACACTCCAGGTAGAGATGAAGGTGATCGGCAGCCAGCCAGATCAGAATGACCTTGCCGGCCATCAGGTGGCCGCAGGAAAGCAAAATGTCATGCAGATAGGAAACATACATGTTACTTGCGGCAAAAACAGGTTTTCTCTGCCGCACACTCCACACCACATGATATTTTTCAGCCGCCCCGTTACTCGCAGGCTGACAACTCGGGTTTCCGCATCCACCGCCTGCACACTGTCCCGAACCAATCAGTCGGACCGCCTCGGCAAAATAATCCTGCTTGTTCCGGGAGAGGACTTTATCCGACACCTTTTCTTCCTGTTTACCCACCAGCGTCAGGTTGGGACGGAAGGCATGACAGATGAACGACTGGGTGAAGGATGAACTTCTGGCGATATCGCAGAGAAACGATTCGTCTATGGCCTGATCATGGCAGACCTGGCAGCTGTCCAGCGGCTGATCATAGGAAAAGATGAGACAATGGGAGCAGCGTGGGGGGATTTCAGGCGACATCTTGATGTCCATTCCATTTTTTCAGCACCAGTTTCCTTGCTTTTTCAAGAAACGGGGCAAAGGTGGCCGGATTGATGGCCGAGACGGCAACGGCATCAGATCTTTCCAGCAGTTCTCTTACAAACACGGGGTCAGCCTTATCAATTTTATTATAAACCTGCATGATGGTAATATCGGCAAGATCGAGTTCCTCCAGCACTTCCTCAACCACCCGGATCTGCTCGGCAAAACGCGGATTACTGATATCAATGACATGCACCAGCAGATCTGCTTCATGCAGCTCTTCCAGAGTGGCCTTGAATGCCTTGAGCAGTTCGGCCGGCAGATTCCTGATAAAACCCACCGTGTCGGTGACAATGACCTCAACATCTTCGGGAAAACGCAGGCGGCGGCTGGTCGGATCGAGGGTGGCAAAGAGCTTGTCCTCCGCATAAATGTTGCTTTTGGTCAGACTGTTTAACAGGGTTGACTTGCCGGCGTTGGTATAGCCCACCAGGGAAATGACCGGCAGGTCCTTTTTGCGGCGGCGTGAACGACGGTGGTGTCGTTCCTGCCCGACCTGTTTTAAGCGCTTGTCCAGCTTGCTCAAGCGGTCGTTGATCCGGCGTCTGTCGACCTCAAGTTTCGTTTCACCCGGCCCTCTGCCGCCGATTCCGCCGGTCAGCCTTGACAGGGCGTCATCACGCTGACCCAGGCGCGGCAGCAGATATTTGAGCTGGGCCATCTCGATCTGCAATTTTCCTTCCCGGCTGAGCGCCCGTCTGGCAAAGATATCCAGAATAAGCTGGGTCCGGTCGATAACCCGCAGTTCGGTATGATCGGTGATGGAGCGCACCTGGGAAGGGTTCAACTCCTGGTCGAAAATAAGCAGATTGGCATTACGCTTGAGAGCGGTCAGCATGATTTCCGCCAGTTTTCCCTTGCCGATGATCAGCTTGGGATTGATCTTGTCACGCCGCTGGATAATGGTCTCCAGCACCTCCACATCATCGGAGCGGACCAGCTCAACCAGTTCATCCATGGATTCCTGAGCCCCGGTCTTTGCTTTCGTGGTAACACTGATCAGGATGGCCCGGTCTTTGCCGGCATCACTTTTTCTGGACGCCGCAGAGCGGGAGAATTCATCCTCAAGGGCGGCTATCAGCTCCAGGAAATTTGCCGGCTGCCGGGAAGGGACAACAGGGGGGAGGAAATGCCAGTTTTTTCCATCAACCGGGGCAGGGATCAGATGCACGGCATAAATTCTCTCCGGCAGACCGCTATCCAAGACCTTGATCATGGCCATCAGATCCAGACGGAGGAAAAGAAGGTCCATCAGATCATCCTCGGTGAGATCTTCCCCGGCAAGATGGGTGTGGACGCAACGCAAGCCCTTCAGGCGGCCGCCTGCGGAACGGATATGAGAAAGAGCAGGTATGACAATTTTTTTATGATCGCCGATAATAACCGTTTCCACCTGCCCGGAACGATCAAGCAGCAGGCCGATCTGGCGTTTGATCTCAACTGAAAGTTCCCCCATCTCCCTGGCGATTTCCGCCGAGATAATCAGATTGGAATCAGTTCTCCGTTTACCGAGGCGTTCCAGACGTTTGAGCTGGCCGGTTTTCAGGCCGCTGAGATTTCCGGTGAGATTACTTATACCTGTTCTCCTGTAGATGGTGATCGTTTCATGGGGGACTAATAATGCAGCAAGCAACAGAGCTCTATCAGCTCTTTGATCGCAGGATGCGCTTATCGCCTACCCGCAGGGTCAGTTTTATCTTATCGAAATATTCAAGCAGGGGGATGGAAAATTTCCTGGTCAAGCCGGTCATCTCCTTAAACCGCGGGGCGTCAATATCCCCTTCCTTCTGCAGAAAATCAACCAGTTTTTTCTGCAACTCTTCCAGTGCCCTGGCGGAAAAATAAAAATCATTGGTCACCTTGGAGACCAGGCCATCTTTTACGAGCAGGCTTAACACCTCCATGACCAGGGACTGGGGAATATCGGGGAAGGCATTTTGCACCTCCTTCATCGTCGGGGCATTAAGTCCTGCCGCAACGAACAGTTTTTCCATCTTTTCCCTGATCTCTTTTTCATCAGCCTGCAGAGAGACCTGATGGACGGCCAGACGGACAATGCCCTCTTCCTGAACAATAATCGCCTTTTTACTCAGATCAGCCAGACAGAGATGAAAGAGCTTCGGCCCAAGCCTCTTCTCTGCCCGGCTGCGCAACTCTTCCTTGGGTAATCCGGGCTTTAACGGACTTTCCTTATGAAAGGCGGCGAGGAGGTCGGCAATTTTCGTCAACAACCCGGCATAGACGTCCTCCGCCACATAAAGCTGTTTTTCCGAATCAACCACCACCACCTTGCGGGACGAAATCGGACCGGTCATCAATTTCTTAAAACGATTGCCGAAACACCCCATTTTCACAGACAGCTCTACCCCGGTAAGGCCGCTGTAGCCGCTCTCCCGCAGATGGAAAAGCACAAGATCCTCCTGGGAGGCGGTATGATAAAGGGTAAAAATCCTGGAGTTTTCCTCCCGGAAGCGTTTTCGTTTCGGGGCGGAATTATTGAGCACCACACCGCCGCCGATAGTGGTCACCGGTGAATACCGGCGCACAACATAGTGATCCCCCGGCCAAACCCCCACCGGCTCTTCCAGCAACAGCTGAATATTGGCAGAGCTGCCTGGGGTAGCTTCCTCGCTCTCAAGCAACACGACACGTCCCATGATCTCAGCCGTGCCGAGATGAACACGGACTCTGGTTCTGTTTTTCAGCGGTTTTTCATTGGAGGACAGATAGAGAAATTCAGCGTCCAGCATATAGGAAGGTTTCAGGCAACCGGGGGTGGCCAGCACATTCCCCCTCTCCAGCATATCCATTTCAATTCCCTGAACATTAATTGCCGTACGGTTACCGGCTTCCACCAGTTCAACGCTCTGACCATGAACCTGGATGCCTCTGATCTTACCGTCAAGCTCCTTGGGATAGATCCTGATATCTTCGCCCACGGCAACCCGACCGGAAAGGGAGGTCCCGGTCACCACGGCCCCGAACCCCTTCATGGTGAAGATGCGGTCAATGGCCAGTCGGAAAGGTCCGTAGGCCTCAGCAAACTCACAGGAGGAAACCAGGGAATCCAGGATACTGCGCGCCTCGTCAATTCCCTCCCCTGTGGTCGAAGAAACCATGACAAGCGGGGCATCGGCCAGAAAACTGTCCGCAAAAAATCCCCGCACCTCCTCCTCCACCAGCTCAAGCCAGTCAGCCTCCACCATATCCTTTTTAGTGATGATGATGAGACCTTTCTTTACCCCGAGCAGCCGGCAGATCTCAAAATGCTCCCTGGTCTGGGGCATGATTCCTTCGTCAGCGGCAACGATAAAAGCGACCAAGTCAATGCCGGCCACTCCTGCCACCATATTCTTGACAAAGCGCTCATGCCCGGGAACATCAATAATGCCCAGGCGATGGCCGCAGGCCAGATCCAGGTAAGCAAAACCGAGTTCAATGGTGATCCCCCGTTCTTTTTCCTCCTTGAGTCTGTCGGTGTCAATGCCGGTCAAGGCCCTGACAAAACTGGTCTTGCCGTGGTCCACATGACCTGCTGTGCCCAGTACGATTTCCCGCATGCTCAGAACTCTCCATTGATAAAAGGATTACTGCGTTTTTCCTCACCGATGGTGGAACGGGAACCACCATAACCGTGTCCCGGCCAGACAATGGTTTCATCGGGAAGCGAGAGGAGCCGCTCACGGATCGAATGCATGAAAGTCTGCAGATCTCCGCCGGGAAAATCCGTGCGTCCCACGGCACCGACAAAGAGCGTATCGCCGGTGAAGAGTTGGGGAGCGCTGTACAGACAGATGCCGCCGGGGGTGTGCCCGGGGGTGTGGATCACCTCAAAGGAGAGCTGACCGACCTGCAGGATATCCCCATCCTTGACCAACTTGTCAGGAGGCGGTGAGGTGGCCAAACCAAGCATGGAAAAATATTTGTCCACCTCTGGTCTGCAGAAAAAAGCCGCGTCAGCCTCGTGCATGACAATAGGGGCGCCGGTGGCTTTTTTTATAGGTCCGTTGGCGCAGACATGATCAGGGTGCCCATGGGTATTGACGATATATTCAAGGCTGACCCCCTCTTTTTTGATCATGGCCAGCACATCATCCTCATTGCCGCCCGGATCAATGAGCATCGCCTTCCTGGTTTTCTCACAGGCGACTAGATAGCAACAAACCGCCATGGAGCCGACCGTCATCTGCCTGATAAGCATAATTCACCTTATGACTAAGACTGTTCCGCAAGTCATCATTACCGTAATCCGCCAGAAACCGACAAAAAAAGGCTAACAGTTGCAGGTGGAAGGATTGCAGGTAGAGCCGCAGGCGCAACCGGCATCGGCAATCTTCAACGAAGAAGAAGCTGCCGCTGTTTGCTTTTCCACATTGCTGATGATATCGCCGAAGGCCTTGATAGCCGGGCTATCAGCAGCAGAACTGAGATACGGCGTGCCATCATCTCCACCCACGACGATCCTTGGATCAATCGGCACCCTGCCCAGAAAATTAATGCCGAATTCCTTGGCGGTTTTCTCCCCGCCGCCGGTCTTGAAAATTTCCACACTCTGATTGCAGTGCGGGCAGATAAAACCGCTCATATTTTCAACCATGCCGATAACCTTCATCTTCACATGCTTGCAGAAGTTCAGAGACTTTCTGACATCAGCCAGCGCCACCTCCTGGGGAGTGGTGACGACAACGGCCTGGGCATCTTTGATGGTCTGTGCAACGGTTAACGGTTCATCACCGGTACCCGGAGGGGCATCGATGATCAGGTAATCAAGCTCCCCCCAGTCCATATCTGCAATAAACTGCCGGATCGCCTGCACCTTGAGCGGTCCGCGCCAGATGATCGGGTCATCACGGTCTTCCATCATATATTCAAGGGAAATAACCTTGAGATTTTCTCCGTATTGCATCGGCGGTAACAAAGAGCGCCCGTCAGTCTGAACGGCCTGCAGCTTTTCGGTCAGATTCAGCATACGGCAGATATCAGGGCCATGGAGATCCACGTCCATCAGGCCAACCTTGTAGCCCCTGTTTGCCAGTCCCAGCGCGAGATTGGTTGAAACAGTACTTTTTCCTACCCCACCCTTACCGCTCATGACCAGAATTTTATTTCTAATCTTCCCAAGCGACGAAGTGATCGCCATATTCTGCTTTGCAACTGCTGCATCAGGTGAACCGCAGCTGCTACTGCTGCAGGAACTGCTCTTCTGTTGACAGGAATTTCCCATGTAGAACCTCCTTATGGGTGAAATTTATAAAAAATTGTTATATAATTAAATTAAAAAATTGTTTCAATTCCCTGGATGTTACCGCAATCAATACACTATGGTCAGCGCAGTACAATCGGAAAGAACCAAAGTCTGCTATACTACCGCATCACATACATTTTTAAAAACCTTTTCTGCTTTATATCAGACCAGGCAGAAGGCCTTGATTGCCGGTTTACATCCCATAAGATAAGTCAGAGTTATTTATTGTCCACTTTTTTTCTCTACTGCTCTTATGCAACAAGCAACTTAAAAGAGGATTTTATGTTTGGGAAAGGTCTTTTTTGTTCAGGCGGTTCGTCCCTTGCTGAAGTTGAAAAAGTCATCGAAAAAATCGCCCAGGGCGATCTCACGTCGTCCATGGACCAGGCCGGCAGCAAAAATATCTTGCGTTCCATCGCCAACATGCAGGAAAATCTTGCCAAAATCGTGAGCGGCGTCATGAGCAACACCAAAAATCTTGCCTTTTCTTCAGCGGAACTTGAAAGCCTGTCCGCCGGCATGCGCAATATTGCCGAATCAATGGCCCATCACACTGCCGATGTGGATGCCTCCACCAAAGAAATGGAAGAAAATCTGCAGACCATTGCCATTGTCGCCTCAAGACTTGTAATCAATATGAATGGCGTTTCCGGCAAGGCCTCGGAGTCGTCTGGCAACTTGAGCATCGTATCCACCTCAACCGAGGAGATGTCGGCCACCATAAACGAAATTGCTCAGAATTCCGAGCAGGCCAGAATTGTGGCCGACAAAGCGGCCCAATCCGTGATGAGAGCCTCAGACAGGGTAAACAGCCTTGGCAGCGCAGCCTCTGAAATCAACAACGTTATTTCCGTCATCACCGAGATCTCCGACCAGACAAAGCTCCTCGCCTTAAACGCCACCATTGAAGCGGCCCGGGCCGGTGAAGCGGGTAAGGGATTTGCCGTGGTCGCCAACGAGGTAAAAGACCTGGCCACCCAGACCAGTAAGGCAACGGAAGATATCCGCCTTAAAGTAAACGCCATTCAGTCGGCAACCGAATCGACCATCAAGGAAATCAGCACCATCCACGAGGTCATCAACGAGGTGAATAACGTGGTGGCGACCATTGCCGCCGCAGTGGAGGAACAATCGGTAACAACAAAGGATATTGCTGAAAGCCTGGCAAAGGTAACGGACGGCATCAAGGAAATGACCTCCGCCGTGGTCACCACCAGTGAAGCGGTCACGGAAGTCAACAGGCTCATTGCCGATTCTGCGCAACTTGCCCACCTGGTTGCTGAATCGATGAGCGAAGTTTCCGCTGAAAGCACCAATATCAAAACCGATTCAACCAAGGTCTATGCCAGCGGCATGGAGGTGGCAAGCCTGGCCAAGGATATTGACAGAATGCTGCGGGTTTTTACGGTGCCGCAAAAATATATGGCTGACAATAAAACCGCTGAGAGAAAATTTATTGCCTTCAGCAGTGAATTCAGCGTCGGTATTGCGGAAATTGACGAACAGCATAAAAAAATTATGGACTACATCAACCAGGTCCATGCCGCTGTTAAAAAAGATCAGCCGGTTAATGAGATCAAAAAGATTTTAGGGGATCTGGCCAAATTTACCGTGAACCACTTTGCCAATGAAGAAAGATATTTTGACCGGTTCAACTATCCGGAAACCAAGAAGCATAAGGCGATTCACGAAAAACTACTCGGCAGGGTGTCAGGAATTATCACCCAGATCAATGAAGGCAAGGAGGTCAATTTTATCGATGTCCTCACCTTCCTCAAAGACTGGCTGCAAACGCACATCCTGATAGAAGATAAACAGTATGGTCCGTTTCTGAACCAACACGGCATACGTTAATGAGGCTTTATTCTATTTGAAGATAACAAACCGGGTCTGTTCCAGGGCAAGCTCCATATGGAACCTGTTGGTGCCCACGGAAAAGGAAACGCGACGATTGGTCTGATAATCCATCTCAGGGGTGAGGGTAATGGCATTGCTCAACGCCAGTGCTTTGGGCTGACCGCAATTTGAGGTCAGTTCAAATTTGTTTTCCACCAAGCTCATGGCGCGGCCCATGACTTGATTTGTCATCTCCCCCATGGTATCGATGACGTCATTTGATGTACATTCCTTGACTAAATCACTTTCCGGCAAACCCATATTGGTCATGTAACTTCTATAGAGATCCATTGCCGCTTCGGCTGTGAAATTCATCACGACCAGCCCGTTGTAATCGCCTGAAAACATGACAAAACATCCTATTGCAGGCTTCAGACTGACCCTGGGGATGGACTGAAACGTCGGAGAATATTTAATGGTTTTTTTTGTACTTTTTTCCAGAGTTTTCTTGATGGCCTGGCTGAAAATATTAGCCACGATATCAATAGTTTCCAATTCATCTGCCATATGACAACCTCAACGGTAAAATATATTCTTTATCTCCTGCAACAGGATGTCGCTTACCTGAAATTAAATTTTGCCCGATAAATACTTAAGAAGTCAACAGTTTTCCAGGAAACACTTTTGATGGCTTGTTAACAACTGAAAATTTCACCACGGTGCACACAAAGATCACAGAGCTAACTGACTGTAATAAAAAATATTTCTATGTGATCTCTGTGTTCTCTGTGGTAAAAAAAGACTTTTCACCTTCAGGGGGTATAAATACGACTTCATCACTTTTACAGGGATCACTTGTTTTCCGGCGTTGTGATGCAACCGGCGGATGACAAAAAAAAGTCTGACCTCCTTTATTTTTCAGCAAAAAAGATTAGATTCAGCTGATCACATCAAACCTTAGCCATGTCACGACAAATGAACTGTTACGAGACAGATATTTTCCCCATTTATGATAATTAATTGCCAGTCAATCAGTAAGAGTTTCGGAGCACACCAGCTCTTTACCGACATATCAATCAGTTTTTACAGCAATGAACGTCTTGGTCTGATCGGGCCGAACGGTTCCGGCAAGTCAACCCTGCTGAAAATTCTCGCAAACCAGGAAATACCGGACAGCGGTAAGGTAATCAGCCGGAAGGGTTTAAAGGTTGTTTATCTGGCTCAGGATGACACATTCCAGCCGGATCAGACTGTTGAGATGGTCCTTGAGGAGGCTATCGCTGATGATCATGACGAAGCTTCCCGACACGGCCGGATTAAAATCATCATGGGCCAGACCCAGTTGGAGGACGGTAATCAACAAGTCGCCGAGCTTTCCGGCGGCTGGCGCAAGAGACTGGCAATTGCCAGGGCGCTGATCCGGCAGCCCGATCTCCTTCTGCTGGATGAACCCACCAACCATCTTGATATCCAGGGAATCCTGTGGCTTGAAAAAATTCTGGCCAACCCGTCGTTTGCCTTTATCCTCATCAGCCATGACCGGGCCTTCCTGGAGAACACAACCAACCGCATCATTGAACTCAACCGCTGCTATCCCGAGGGATTTTTCAGGGTCAACGGCAATTACAGCCGGTTTATTGAAGAAAGAGAGGCCTTTCTCGACAACCAGAGCCAGCGCCAGTCCGTTCTTTCCAACAAGGTGCGTCGGGAGACGGAATGGCTGAGCCGTGGGCCCAAAGCCCGCACCACCAAAGCCCGTTTCCGTATTGATAAGGCCCATGACCTGCAGAATGAACTGAAGGTCGTGCGGGAAATGAACGCGGCCAACAGACAGGTGAAGATCGATTTTGATGCCACCGGCCGCAAAACAAAAAAACTGCTTGAAGCCCTGGATCTTTGCAAATCCGTGGAAGAACGCCCGCTGTTCAGCGATCTCAACTTCGTCCTCTCGCCGGGCAGCCGCCTCGGCCTCATGGGAGCAAACGGCAGCGGCAAGAGTACCCTTATCAATATCCTTGCCGGCACAGTTACCCCTGACAGCGGAAAAATTCTCATGGCCGATGGCATTCGCATTGTACTCTTTGACCAGAAACGGGAACAGATCAATCAGGATGAAACCCTGCGCCAGTCTCTTTCACCGGCTGGCGACACGGTCATGTATCTCGGCAGTCCCCTGCACATCGTCAGCTGGGCCAAACGTTTCCTTTTCCAGCCGGATCAGCTTGATCAACCGGTAAGCCGCCTCTCCGGAGGCGAACAGGCCAGGATTCTCATTGCCCGCCTCATGCTGCAGCAGGCGGATATTCTTCTGCTCGACGAACCCGGCAACGATCTGGATATCCCTTCTCTTGCCGTTTTAGAGGAGAGCCTGATCGATTTTCCCGGGGCCGTAGTCCTGGTCAGCCATGATCGTTTTTTTCTCGACAATGTGACCACGAAAATTCTCGGTTTTAACGGCAGGGGCGGAACCGCCATGTATGAGGATTTTGACCAGTGGCTGCAGGATCAGAACAGGCAGGCTGCACCCGTAAAAAAGAAAACCGTTGCCAGAGAAAAATCGCAGAAACAGGGTGAGACAAAACTGACCTATGGTGAAAGACTTGAACTTGCCACCATTGAAGAAAAAATCCTCGAGGCTGAGGAGGAACTGGAGCAATGTCGACAGCAACTGGAAAACCCGTCTGTCACCAGCAATGCAGAGGAACTGGCCAAGTGGTGTTCCCTTTTGCAGCCGACCCAGGAAAAAGTCGATAAGCTCTATGCCCGCTGGGAGGATCTTGAGTCACGAACCTAACAGGTGGTTGAAAAATTTTGTGAGCGCAGTGGTTTTTCAACAGCCTGCTAACTCAGAACTGCCCACACATAAGTTCTAAAGGATAACACAACATGCCGATTTATGAATTTTACTGCCAGCACTGCCATACGATCTTTAATTTTCTATCGAGACGGGTCAATACCTCTACCCAGCCCCCCTGCCCCAGATGTCAAGGCACACTTCAGCGTAAGGTCTCGACCTTCGCCACCATCGGCAAAGCAAAAAAGGGTGAGGAGGAAGATTTTGTCCCTGATTTTGATGAGGCAAAAATGGAACGGGTTCTTGCCGGGATCGCCCAGGAGGCTCAAAACATCAATGAAGACGATCCCCGGCAGATGGCGCAGCTCATGCGCAAATTCTCCCAACAGACCGGACTTTCTTTAGGTGGCGGGATGGAGGAGGCCATCAGCCGCATGGAAGCGGGTGAAGACCCGGACAAGATCGAGGCGGAGATGGGAGAACTTCTGGAAAATGAAGATCCCTTTGCGGCAATGCGGAAAAAAATAAGAGGGGGCTGCACAAGCCCGCCAGCCGAAGATGACACACTCTATGAGTTATGAAAATTCATAACCCGGTGCTGAAGGGGAAATAAAAGCAGACAAGAGAAAGTTTAATTTACTTATTATCCTGGGACATTTTTAAAGAGGATTGCATATGTATCTGCAAAAACTCTTCGATCAATGCATGTCGTTCAGCAAGGGATAATCTGAAATAAATCGGACTTAACATCAGGATACGGATCGCTTCACGTTTGCTCATTTCGTTAACACTTCATTCGTCAGTTAAAAAAAACCCAATTCAAAATCATCATTTTTCTGAATGGCCATTCATCATTTAAAATTCATCATATTGGAGCATAGCAAAATCAGGGACGAATGCAAGCATCTTTTTTTATTTTTTTTTGCGCAAACAATCAATAGCAGCACCGCATCACGATGTTTTCCAACCCGTCAAAACAAGTCCCAGCCGATGGTTCTATGCTTCTGCCAACGTAAACAACCAGACGGACCGGCAAACGAAACTTATGCTTGCTGCTCAACAATTAACCCGTTTGCCTTGCCGACCCTGTAGACCAGTTCCATAAAACCCTTGGGCAGCGGCACATCTCGGGACTCAATCAGTATACCGTAATCTCTAGCCTTTTTCAGAAACTCCTCATTGTTGCCTTCGATGCCTTCCTGATGATTACAGAGAAAGTGCATACGCAATGCGTCGGTGAGCAGGATGCACAAATTTTCAAGTTCACGAGGGACGTTTTCCAGCTCCTGCCTGATGCGATTGTCGTTTTCTTCAGCAAAAATCCTGAATTTTTCCTGGGGATTGGGTGTACAGAAAAGATCGTTCATCATTGCACCGGCAAGCATACCGGCATAGGCATCCCCATCCTCGGGGAATTTTTTCTGCAGATAATCCTTCAAATTCTTAAAAAAAATCATCCGTACCACATCAATTCCTTCACGAAGGCTCGGGATTAATTTTCTATCAAAAGCCTCTGCCATAACAAACTCCTTATTGTTTTATACAAATGGATTAAGAAATATACTTAAATCGCATGAATTAAGATACTGCCAGTCAATATCCCCCCAAGGCAGCTCCGTGCTGAACCGGAACAGGGAAAGATGGAGATGGGCAGGAACCGTTCCGTTCGCCGGGGCGATTACCCCAATCTCCTCGCCGGTCACCACGCGATCTCCCGGTCTGACCTTCGTCAGGATATGGGCATGCACTGCGACAAAATCCCCAAAAGAATAACCTTCACCTCTGACAAAAACTGATTTTCCCAGGAAATCATCGCAGAGGGCAACGATTTCACCGGATAGGAGACAGGGAACTTTTGTCCCTTCTCCCAGGAATTGTTCTTCACCCGCGTCATCCTCACAGCAGACCACGTCCACCCCCTCATGGGGACGGCATCTCCACTCACCCCTGGCCCACCACTTCTCACGCCCCCGGAAATCCATACCCGGCAGGAGAATAATATTTTTGATGTCCTTGCCACTTTTTCCGTTCAATCCTGCAAGCAATACGGCATATTGATCAAGAGTCAACATAGATCACATTTCCATGAAAATGGTCAGCTTTCCGGAAAAATGAATTATTTCAATTTCCAACAAATAATGCATCATACCGAAAAGATGGTAAAAGTAATCAAAAAAATCAAGGAATAAATATTGCACAAAATATAATGAATCGAGTATCATTTTTTTATTTCAGTTAATAATTGTTATAAGATGTTTAATTTTTATCCAGACACTGTTTCCCATCAAACAGACTGGAGGTAACTGTATGTCCATGGAGCAAAGCAAACCGGTTGTTGAACGCAGGAAATCCCAGCGGTTCCACCTGTCTGATGACATTCTCGTCTTCAACGAAACAACTTTCGGGCAGATTATCAACATCAGCAAAGGAGGTTTGGCTTTTCGCTTTCTTACCAGTAAGGATATCGTGCAGGATTCTTTTTTTGAACTCGGCATTTTAAACAGTTCAAGCGGTTTTTATCTTGAAAATATTCCGTGTAAAACGATAACCTCCACTGATTCCGCCCCGATTCATCCTACAGGATCAACTATCATTCGGCGCAACGGCGTTCAGTTCGGAGAGTTAAGCATTGAGCAACAGCAGAAAATTGAAGAATTTCTGACAGAAAACTCCGGGAAGGTTTCCTCCCAGGAAATTACATCACATTAAATTGATTTATTCTCACCACAGCCCAACCAGGTACACTTGATAGTAAAACTCTGTCTCGCAGCCGGAATTGCCATCCTCGTTTCAGCCCTTTGCAGTATCATCGAAGCTGTGCTTTACTCCGTGCCGGCAAGCCGGGTCGAAATCCTTTCCAAATCGGACAAACTCTCCGGCAAACTGCTGAAAAGGTTAAAAAACAATATCCAGCAACCCATTACCGCCATTCTGACCCTCAATACCATAGCCAATACCATGGGGGCCGCCATTGCCGGAGCGTCTGCTGCTGCAGTTTTCGGTGACAGATATCTCAGCCTCTTTTCCGCCCTTTTCACCTTCACTATCCTTATTTTTTCAGAGATTCTCCCCAAGACCATAGGCGTTGTTTACAGCAGGGAAATCGCTCCATGGATAGCCATTCCTCTCTATGGCCTGGTTAAAATTCTTTCTCCCATTGTCTGGGTTATCAAACATGCCACCATGCTCATCCCCGGTTATGATAAAAAAACTGAGATTTCAGCGGAAGAAATTCACGCCATGGCCGTGCTCAGCAGAAAATCAGGAGTGATTGACGCACAGCAGGAAGGATTTATCAAAAACATCATCGACCTGAAGAAAAAAACCGTCAGAGAAGCCATGACGCCCCGTACAGTCACCTTTACCCTGGATAAAAACCTGTCGGTGGCCGAGGCCCAGCTCATGCAAAACCAGTGGAACAGACACAGCAGGGTTCCGGTATACGACAAAAATCCCAATGACATCATAGGTATCGTACTGCGCAAGGATGTACTGCTCAGTGTGGCGGAAGGAAATGATCGCCGTACCCTCGCCTCCCTGATGAAACCGGTCCATTATGTGCCGGAAACAGCCCAGCTCAACACCACCCTGCTTGAATTCTTTGAGCGAAGGCAGCATCTCTTCTGCGTTGTTGACGAATATGGCGGCATGACCGGCGTTATCAGCCTTGAGGATATCATCGAAGAGATTGTCGGACAGGAAATTATTGATGAGACGGACCCATCCAAGTCAATGAGGGAAATCGCCAGGGACAAGGGAAAGACATTTCTGTCAGCCGGAAAGCGGCATGAAGGCGAATAAAGAAGTTGTTTTCCCTAAAAAATGACCAGGAGATAACTGACCAATGCGCCGCCAAGCAGCAGATGAATAATCACAAAGTTCTTCAGATCAACGAATCCCTCAAAAGGGCCGAGGCAATAACGCCATAAGATATAGCCCCCGGCGATGGAACCGTTCATCATAAAAAAGGCTGACAGCACCTGAACCGGAAACACCGGGATGGCAAAGGAGAGTTTTTCAAGGATCGGCAACCCGAACTGTCTGCCGATCGTTGGGATGAAATCACCGATACCTTCGGCAAAATGCGCTAAGCGGTAAACAAGCTCGCCGGTAAATGCCATGGGGATAAGGATGGGTACCATGGGCGACAAGTTGCCGACAATGGGATCATTGTCCACTACCCCGAAGAGTTTTTTCCCGAGGCTTATCACCACGAGCACTATAAAAATACAGATCCCCAGCAGAAGACTGAAAAGCAGCGAATCGGGCAGGGCAAAATAGTCGAGCGCCTGGTTGTAAATCGGCTTTTCCCGCATGAAGCGGGCAATCTGGGAGCCGATTAGAAAAGGCACCGTGTAGGTGCAGGTTTTGTATCTCCCGGCATTGCGGATAAGTTCATTATAGGGATTGCGCAAAAGGAACTGAGGCGAGTCACGGTCGCAGAGAGGAAGACAATGGCCGCAGACCAGGCAATGCAGATTATTCTGCACAGAAACCGCGCCGAGATAGACAGGGCAGCCGCGCCTCTTATCCGACCCCTTTTTGCAGGCAACGCTTTTACAGCCCCGGCATTTATCATAGTCAGCCCTGAACTCGGTAATGGAAATAGTCGCCGCAGCGCCACTGATCCGCCCCAGCGGGCAGAGATGGCGGCACCATGACTGGCCCTGAAAAAATATCGCCATCACCGCAGCCCCGCTGACGATGGAAAGGACAAGATAGGACGTGCCGGCCGGCCATTCATTTAAACCGGTAACCGTCTCAAACCAGATGATGAGGGCCAGCAGGAAAACAGCGATGTACACCCCGTATTTCTGCAGCAATCGCGGGACTTTCATGGAGAACGTCCATCCCCTGCTCTGCAGAAAAACACCAAGTCCCGGAAACGGACAAATGCCACACCACATGCGACCAACAAAAAACCAGGAAAGAACAATGCCGGGCCAGAGTATGCCCCAGGTCAAAAATACAGCAATGTTACGCCGGGCATCCTGGGGACCGAAAAAACCGGAAATTAGCACCAGGACAAAAAGGATGTCAGCACCAGTACGCAGCAGGGCGTAATGATGCCTTGCCGCCAGAAACCTTCGGAATGCCGGAAAAATCCTGAATAAATCGAGCCGTTGCCCGTCATCAAAAGAAATGACGCTTTTAAGCGCCCGCGTCCACCAGGTCACGGCCTTGTCCTGTTTTTCATAGAAAGCATTATCCTACCGCATCCAGAATAACCTTGACCTGAAATTCCTTACCATCACGAATGACCTTCAAAGTCACCTCGTTCCCAACCTGGTAACGCTCCATTTCCTGGCGTAGATCATCAAGATTTTTAATTGGTTTGCCGTTCACCCCTACGATGATATCCCCTAACAGGATTTCTCCGACGTCCTTTCTGACGCCGCGGAGGCCGGCCTTTTCTGCTGAACTGCCACTCTCCACCTGAACAATCAGTACCCCTTCAATGCCCAGACGCTCCATGAGCCTCTCATTTGCCACGGAAATGCCGAGGCCAGGCCTGATCAGGCGACCATGTTTGATAATCTCGGTTACCACCCAATTTACTTCGTCGACTGGAACGGCAAACCCGATGCCGGCATTGACCCCATCCGGGCTGTAGATGGCGGTGTTTACCCCGATGAGACGACCGGCGCTGTCAAGCAGTGGTCCGCCGGAATTGCCCGGATTAATGGCGGCATCCGTCTGGATGACATCATGGATGGTCATGCCGTTTGCGGATTTTATTTCGCGTCCGAGAGCACTGACGATGCCGGCGGTGATGGTTTGATCAAGACCAAAAGGATTGCCTATGGCAAAAACCTTCTGGCCTACCTGCAGGTTGGCGGATTCTCCTAGGAGAATCGGTTTGAGAATTTTCGTGGGAGCGGAAATTTTCAGAACCGCAATATCCTTGTCCGCGGAAGCTCCCACCAGCACCGCCTTCCACGTGCTGTTATCGGCAAGGGTGACCTGTACCTTGTTGGCATCCTCAATGACATGATAATTGGTGACGATTCTGCCCTCCTTATCCCAGATAAAGCCGGAGCCTGTACCTTTTGGTATCTCATGGATATTCAGGCTGAAGAGATTACGCCGCAGTTCAATGCTGGTAATATAGACCACGGCAGGTGAAGTTGCCTGGAAAAGTTCAATGGTATTGCGCTCATCAGCAGCAAGATCCCCTCTGGCGGTAACCGCCCGCGGCATGGCATCAGGATTGATGGCAGCCTGGTCCGCTCTGCTAAAAAACCACCAGAACAGGGCAAGTCCTGCCAGAAAATAAATCACGGGGGAGATTTTTCGAAAAAATATATTATTCATGGTACATCACCGGTTCAGATTTCCAGAAGTAGCTTTGCTTTTGAAAAATAAGCAGTAACACCGATAATATCAATGGAGGTGGTGACAAAAGGGCCGGGGGAGACAGCGGCGTCAACATCCGCGTCCGATAAGCTCATTGTTGAACGTTGCTTTCATGAAACCTGATCCCAAACCGCCGATGTTGAATAGAACAAACGACAAAATGCCGCAACATACTTTGTCAAAAGGCAAAATTTTAAAAACGAAACTGTAAAATATAAATTTATTTACTGCAGAACGTCAATGGCAAAGTCACTTAATTCTGATCCTTCCTGAGCCATTGCTTGACAAGACTGCCGGCCTTTTCCGGATCACTCTCAGCCAGTTTGCTCATGAGCAGCTGTTCATTTCTGCTTTCAGGCGACGGTGGGTCAAATGATTCGTCATCTTCCGCCCCAACCTGTTCACCCCAGGCAGCATCAGGTTTCCGGTCAATTTCCTTTTCGTTCCGGGCTTCCTGCAAAGTCTTGAGAGCATTTATTCTGTTCCAGTTAAAAAGGTAGGAAAAAAAAGGACGCACAACAAAAAAAAGAAACAGAATAAGCAGAACAAAATAGGCCAGCGGTAAGGCGAGCCACTCGGCAAACCGAACTATTGTCTCGTAATTTTCCATATGTTAATGTAAATTTTTCACTTTTTATAAGAAGATACCCTGCAGGTATATTATAGTAATTTCGACATGAGTTTCAAGCTTGTCATGCTGTTCTAAAAAACCACCAGCTCGTTTTCTCGCAGACTTTCGAGTCAACATGAAAGGTTTCGTTTATGCAAGTCATACGCAACAAAATACTGCAGTCCCTTTACGATTACTCAAATAATGACGAAAAGCTCATAACCGTGCTTGATGAAGTTGCAGTCGAGTTCGGCCCGCAGGCTTTCCCTGTGATATTTCACGTTCTGACCCATCTCGACCTCAGCCAGCCCGAAGCGCAGGAGTTCTGGCAGGAAATCTGTCTGCATCGCCTGGATATGAGCAACCAGCTTGGCCACAATGTCAATCTGCGCACCGCTATCTGTGATTATTTCTGTTCGATCCACAAATCGCTGCAAAACCCCAAGGTAGTTGAAATTCATGTCTTTGAAAACACGATCAATACCGCCAAATATGACAGACTGACCGGGCTTTATAACCGCGCCTATTTTGATGAGTCACTGATCAGGGAAGTTGCCCGGGCCAAGAGATATAACACGGAACTTTCCGTCCTGTTTCTGGATATCGACAATTTCAAGGCCGTCAATGACAACCATGGCCATCTTGCCGGAGACTCGGTTTTAAAGGATATGTCCCAGGCCATCCTGGGTGAAATCCGCGCAGAAGACATCGCCTCCCGCTATGGCGGCGAAGAAATCGTCATTATCCTGCCGGAAACAAGAAAGGCAACCGGGCTCATCCTGGCGGAAAGAATCCGGGAACTTATTGCCAATCTCAATCTGCAGTATGAAGGTAAAACTATTCCGCTGACCATCAGCGGCGGGCTTGCAAGTTTTCCCATTGACAGCTGCGACGCCATGGAACTTGTCAGATTTGCCGATATGGCGCTGCTCAAGGCAAAAGCCCTGGGGAAAAACAACATACAGTCGTATTCTCCCAATAAACGCCGCTACGTCAGGATTGATTTTTCCCCGGAAATTCTCGTCAAAAAAATCAGCATTGATGAACCGGCCGAATCGTTCGCGGCCCAGGCGAAAAATCTGAGCCTCACCGGCATCCTCTTCAGGAGCACCTCTCCCTGTTTTGCCGTGGGCAACAAAATCCAGCTGCAGATACCCTTTGAAGATTGCAACGTATCGGTGCTGCTGCTCGGCACAGTGGTACGCATTGAACTGACAAACCCAGGCCAGTATGAAATCGGAGTTTCATTTCTGGAGATGGACCATACCTGCCAAAACGAGGTTTCTCAATATCTCCTCAAAAAACTCGGCCAGAAAATCACCTAATTGAGCCATGAAGATCGAAGACATCATCAGCCAGTCTCACTATCTGGACGAGCATCTGCTGATCAAACAGCTGGTGATCGTCTTTATTTACGCTCTGCTGGCAAAGCTGATTGATCTCTTTATTGAAAAAATCCTGCGGCGCATCGCCCACAGAACCTCCTTCCAATTCGACGACCAGCTTCTTGATTTTCTCCACACCCCTGTTTACTGGTCTGTTCTGGCACTGGGTTTGACCCATGCCTTAAGCCTGAGGCCCCTTCCGCCATTCTGGAATAACGTTCTGCCAAACAGCATAAAAAGCATCACGCTACTCATCTGGCTCGTTACCACGCTCAGAATAATCAGTTTTCTGGCCGCCCAGAATATATTTACCAGGGTGGCCAGTGAAAAGATAGGCAACGATCTGGTCATTCTCATCCGTAAGCTTGTCAAGATCATCGTTATTGTTTCCGGCATATACTGGCTGCTCTCCATATGGCAGGTCAATCTCACCCCATTTTTTGCTTCCGCCGGTATTGCCGGTATTGCCGTGGCCATGGCTGCCAAGGATTCCTTATCCAACTTTTTCGGCGGCATCAGCCTCTTTATGGACAAAACCTTCAAGGTGGGAGATTACGTTATCATCGATAATGGAGACCGCGGTGAAGTGGTGGAACTCGGCATCCGCTCAACCAGGATAAAGACCCGTGACGACGTGCTCATAACCATCCCCAACTCCATTCTGGCCAACTCAAAAATAATCAATGAAAGCGCACCAATCTCCCGTTTTCGCATCCGTATCCCGGTGGGTGTGGCCTACGGCAGCGATATTGATCAGGTGGAAGCTGTTCTGCTGCGGGTGGCCGCCAATACCGCCAATGTGGTCCAGGATCCGGAACCCCGGGTACGCATGCGCAGCTTTGGCGCCTCCTCCCTTGATTTCGAACTGCTTCTCTGGGTGGAAGACCCGAGAGAAAAAGGACTGCAGACCCATCATCTGCTAAAATCGATCTATAAAGCCTTCAACCAAGAAGGTGTGACAATACCCTTTCCGCAGCTTGACCTTCATTTTGACAAGGAGCATGCCTCATCCCATGAAACCGGAAATGAAAAGCTTTTTTCATCAAATTAACCCTTGGAACGGATCGATCTGGAGTCTGCGGGAAACCGAGCTGCAACCGGTAAAACGACTCGCGCTGCGGATAGCCAAAATCTGCATCATTGCGGCCCGCGCCCCCTTCAACAAACAGCTGGTCAACCATGCCTCCGCCCTTTCCTTTACCTTTCTTCTCTCTCTCATTCCCCTGCTGGCCATGGTTTTTTCCATTGCCAAGGGCTTCGGCATCCAGGACAAAATCGAACCGCTGTTATTGGAGAAGGCGGTGGGGGGTGAAATCGCCTCGGACCTGGCTCCCAAAATCGTCGAATATGTCAATAATACCAATGTGGCCGCCCTCGGCTCCATCGGACTCATGTTTATTGCCTATACGGCGATTTCCATGCTCGGCCAGATCGAAGCCTCATTCAATACGATCTGGGGCATAAAAAAACCGCGCACTTTCATCAGAAAAGCGAGCGACTACCTCTCCATCCTCATCATCGGTCCGCTGCTTCTGGCGGTAACCATCGGTCTTTCCACCACGCTGCGCAGCCATGCCTTTACCCAGAAACTGCTGGAGATCGGTCTTTTTGCCGGGGCCATGAAACTCTTTTTTCTCACTATTCCCTGGATAAGCAGTATTCTCATTCTGACTCTGCTCTATATCATCATACCGAATACCACCGTGCGTTTCTTTCCTGCCCTGCTGGCCGGCACCGTCAGCGGCTGCCTCTGGCAACTGACCCAGATCATCTTTATTAAATTCCAGATCGGCGTGGCCAAATACAATGCCATTTACGGCACCTTCGCTTCGGTGCCGATTTTCATGATCTGGCTGCAGACCACCTGGATTCTCGTGCTGTTCGGCGGGGTCCTCAATTTCGCCTGCCAGAGCGCAGGCAAATTCCATCCCCTTGAATTTGAAAAAGACATCAACTTTGCCAGCAAGGAAAAAATAAGCCTTGCAGTGCTGCTTACCATCTGCCTGACTTTTGACAGGGGCAATGGTCCATCCGGCCCGGCAACGATCAGCAACCGGCTGGGCTTATCCGAAAATTTTGTCAGAAGCTCCCTTGCCCGGCTGCTGGAGATAGGAAAAATTCTGCCGGTCAGCAGTGAGGAAAACGATCTCTTTGTGCCGGCTAAACCGACCGCTGAACTGAAAATTACCCATTTTTTCAAGGATATCAAAGGAGAACAGGCCGACAATGTCATGCTCAAGGATGAAGAAATAAATGGTGCCATTAATAAGATTCTCGATCTCCGCCAACAGGCCCTGGAGGTGAATTTCGAAAACAAGGGCATGGCCCCCCTTGTATAAAATTACCTCTTGAGGCGAGAGGAACCTGCCCCGCTGTTTTGCCGTCCACCACAAAAAAAAACGACCCTGAAAAAGGTCGTTTGGGGGGTTGAACACAAATTCCACGGGTCTTACGGCTTCCAGTTGCCATTCTTGCGTTTACGCAGCCGGATGGAAGCCGGAGTCACCTCCACCAGTTCATCATCGTTGATATAGGCAATGCAGTCTTCCAGGCTCATCTGTCTGGGCGGGGTGAGAATGACCGCCTCATCGGAGCCCGAGGCACGCATGTTGGTGAGTTTCTTACCCTTGGCCGGATTGACCACCATGTCCGCAGGCCGGGTATTTTCGCCGATAATCTGGCCGGTATACACATCAATGCCCGGACCGAGGAAAATCCGTCCCCTTTCCTGCAGATTGAAAAGCGCATAGGCCACCGTGGTGCACGGTTCTTTGACGATCAGGACGCCGTTGACCCGGTTGGTGATCTCGCCGGCGTACGGACCGTATTCGGCAAAGACATAGTTCATAATCCCCATGCCTTTGGTGTCGGTCATGAACTGGGAACGGAAGCCAAGCAGTCCCCGGGTGGGGATTTTGTAAATCAACTTGGCCATGTTGTTCGCATTGTTCATTTCCAGCATCTGGCCCTTCTGTTTGCCCAGTTTTTCAATCACCACGCCCTGATACTGCTCATCCACATCAATGGTCAGCTCCTCATAGGGCTCAAGCTGTTTGCCGTTTTCCTCCTTCATGATGACCTGGGGCCTGGTGACCTGGAACTCGTAACCTTCCCGCCGCATTTTTTCAATGAGGATGGAAAGATGCAGCTCGCCCCTGCCGGAAACCTTGTAACCGACGCCTTCGGTTAAGGGCTGCACGTGGAGCGCCACATCGGCCAGGGTCTCCCTGGACAGACGTTCCTCAATATGCCGGGAGGTGACATATTTCCCTTCCCGCCCGGCAAAGGGAGAATCATTGGGCACAAAGTTCATGGACAGCGTGGGAGGATCAATCTCAATCAGCGGCAGGGGCCGCGGATCAAGAGGATCGGTAAAGGTGACGCCCACGGTAACATCATCCATGCCTGCCACGGCAACGATTTCACCTGTAGTGGCCTCGGAAACCGCAATTTTTTCATTGGCCTCAAAACGGAAAATCTTGGAGATCCGGATGGGGGAAATAGAGCCGTCACGGCGGGAAACGGCAATATCTCTGTTGATCTTCAGGGTGCCGTTCACTACCTTGCCGATGCCGAGCCGGCCCAGATAGGGCGAGTAGTCGATGGTATTGACCTGCATCTGCAGTGGGGCATCGATACTGCCGGAGGGAGCCGGGATGGAGGAAACGATCATTTCTGAAATGGGATCCATATTGCTGTTTTTTTCATCAAGGGTGCGCAGCGCATAGCCCTGCTTGGCCGAGGCATAGACCACAGGAAACTCAAGCAGTTCATCCGGGGCATTGAGCTTGACAAAAAGGTCAAAAACCTGATCAACGGCCCAGTCACAGCGGGCTGCCGGCTTGTCGATCTTATTGATGACCACGATAATCGGCAGCGAATTGGCCAGTGCCTTTTTCAGCACGAAATAGGTCTGGGGCATGGGGCCTTCCTGGGCATCCACCAGCAGCAGACAGCCGTCCGCCATGCGCAGCACCCGTTCAACCTGACCGCCGAAGTCGGCATGGCCCGGGGTGTCGATAATATTAATCCAGTAATCCTTGAAATTATATGATCCATTCTTGGAGGAGATGGTGATGCCTCTTTCCTTCTCCAGATCCATGGAATCCATGAGACGTTCGGTAACCGCCTGGTTAGAACGGAACATACCACTCTGCCTGAAAAGTTGATCCACCAGAGTTGTCTTGCCATGATCAACATGGGCGATAATTGCCACATTTCTTATTTTTGCCTGATCCATATCCTCGTTTACTCAAATGTCCTTATGGCTGATCCCTGCAGGGACGAAACTGCCCCCGGAAAATCCACCAAAAAAATTTGATATATTAAATCACATTTACTCTTAAAACAAGATAAAAAAAGATTTTGCGCTGCTGGAACTGCAACTTATTTTCCTGTATCTTCATATTTTCTTGACATACGGCCCAAACTGCTTGCTATAATTTATATAACACAATTTGACGATGAGGTGAACCGGATGAGCAATCAGCAGGATTCCAACTGGATTTTTGATCGTGATTACTGTGGCCGCATCCTCAACGGCGAGTTCGACAATAACCTTAAAAAACGAGTCGCCGAGGCCATCAGTCTCTTCCGTAGTTTCAACGTCAACGCCAATCCTTCCATTCCATATATTTCCGCCTGGCGCGAGAACACCGATAAATCCATATGGTATGAATTTGTCGGCAACCGTCTGCTGCAGCTGCTCGGCTGCCAGCCCTGCGAAGTGGCTGAAATCTTCAGGGACAGCGTCCTGCAACGCCTCACCTACCATTACGGTTCTGATAGCGAAAAAATCAGCAAGAAGATTCTTGATCATAATACCCTGAAGCATCTACAGGAAGAATTGCGTAATGAGGGGAAAAACAAAGGAACCATTGAAGCTGTTTACAAGATATCTCTAAAAGACCGGACGGCAATCTGGTTGAAGGATCAGGCCTCGGTGGAATCTTTTGCCGAGGACCAAGTCTGCCTCTCCTTCGGCTCCCTGACGGATGTCACCATGGAGATGATGGCCCACGAGCAGGAGCAGCAGGAAAAAGCCCTGCTGCTCAGCCGGCATGCCGAACTTGAACTAAAAATCGAGCAGCAGAATAAAGAGCTGTGGAAGATGCAGCTGGAAATGATCTATCGCCTGGCACAGGCCGCCCAGTTCAGAGACAGCTGTACCGGACCGCACATCACCAAAATGAGCCATTACTGTGACATCCTGTCCCAGGCGGCCGGCTTAAGCGAAGAGGACCGGCAGCTGATTTTCCATGCCACGGCCATGCACGATGTGGGCAAACTGGGCATTGCCGAGTCCATTCTCCACAAGCCGGGCAGACTCACCGAGCAGGAATTTGCGATCATGAAAAACCACAGCATCATCGGCGCCAAGCTCCTCTCAGGCAACGACACGCCCCTGCTGAAAATGGCCAAGGGCATTGCCCTCACCCACCATGAACGATGGGACGGCACCGGCTATCCAACCGGCCTCTGCCGGGAAGAAATACCACTGTCCGGCAGAATCGCCGCCATCTGCGATGTCTTTGATGCGCTGACCTCAGAACGTCCTTACAAACAGGCCTGGAATACGGACCAGGCGTTTTCCGAGGTTGAAAAAGGCAAGGGCTCCCAGTTCGACCCGGACCTAGTGGATCTTTTTCTGGCCCGAAAAAGAGATATCGCCTCCATCAGACAGCGCTTTGCCTCACCGCAATTTTTCAAACAATGAGCTATTCCTCCCACATGAAAAAACAGCAAATCCAGGGATAACTCTATGTAAGGAGAACAAGGCACTTGGTTTGCGCCTGCATGCCGAGACTTCTCATAGCTTATGCCAGCCAGTTTTAACCATTTAATAATTATACTGAGGAATGCATTCCCTGCGGACTCGGTTACTCCCCAGCCCCCATCCACTATATTCTCCGGCCACCGTGGTCTACTCAGGAAGTATCAAGTTGCGCAAACGATTCCAGACCAGAAGTAGCCAGTCTAATCTATTGCTGATAAAACTACCACTAAGCGAGACAATTTGCCTTATTTACAAATTGAATTTCACATTATAGGAGATTGTTAGGGGCACACACAGATCACAAGCATTCGTTGTATGACGGAGAGCGACGCACGCAGGGAAGCCTTCTAATACGCATAACAACTCAACTGGAAGGGGCAGGATGTGATGAACGGATTTTTTTCTTTATTGTTTCCAGCGCTTTTAATCGTTGCAACGAATTTGGAGGCCGCGGAGCCAGTGCAGCTGATCTTGTATGGGACATTGAAACCTGAGAGGATAAGAATATGAGAAAAAACATTACGATCATTTTGTTCTTTGCTCAGGGGCTATTTTTGTTTGCACCCTTTGTGAATGCAGGAGTATACACAAACACCATTCAGTTTGATCCGAATGAGGGAATTTTCTGGAACTATATGTGGCATCAATGCGTTTCAGACCTGCCCGAGGGAGAACACGTGGACTCAGTTCAAGTACAACTTCGAGCAAAGGTCTTTTCCAGCGGTTTCTATCCACCCGCTCTTTTAATAAGTGACATCAATGTTTTTTATGCCAGCGATCCTGACCAGCGTGTCGGCTACCTCGCCTTGAGGAATTATTTTTATAACTATAACTATTCCTTGACCCCAATCCAAATGGAATGGTTAGCCAATGACAGATGCGCGTACTTCGATATGCTTTCCAACGGTGGAACATATTACCTTGAATATTGTAAACTTACCGTTTCCACATCGATTCCCCCGTGCCTTGGTGATTTTGATCAAGATGATGATGTTGACTTAGATGACCTCTTAACATTTGCAGATTATTTTGGGAGAGGCGACTGCATTGGCGATTGCCTGGGAGATTTTACTGATGACGGAGACGTGGATGGAGCAGATCTATCCTCATTCATATTTGAGTTTGGACGGATCGACTGCCCCCAATGACAGACTTCATAGTCACTCCTGAAGTCCCTAAGGGAATAGATCATTTTGACTTGAAAAATGGAGTTTCCGAACTAAAGTCGAGCCTTACAAGAAACTATAGGGTTGACGCTCATCCCGGTGGATATAGTCCCAGCTACTTCCGCCGATAGGATCAATCAGAAAAGCGGAGATTAGTTGGTCGATGTAATCTTTATAAAAGAATTCCTTTTCTGAAATGAAGATTTTAACTACTGTCCTGTGACTTATATTCAGGACTGTCTTAATTCAAGAAGATTTTACTGGCGCGTCCCGCCGAATGGCTCAAGAAAAAATCTTATACTGAATTCTTTTCTAATGGACAGGACTGCCAAAGGAAATCTGTTCAGGAATAGTGTTAACTTGCTGTATTGCTGAAATGGTTGATATTGCCTGTGGATCATGATGTTATCGAGTTTTTGCTTCTCATTCCCTGGTGAATGATATCGGGCTAGAAATGAGTAGAATGACCCTATATTTCGTTGTCAAGAATGTTAGGTTAGAGTAGATATCAAAAAACTTGATACTAATTGGTTATACAAATGCCTAACCAAATTAATTCAGTAACTCTTATTCATGGTACATACGCAAAGGATGCAGAGTGGACTCATCTAAACTCCCCACTCGCCAATGCACTTCGCATGCGATTTGGAGATAAGGTTAAAATTGAGCCAGCCCCGCCATGGAGCGGGCTCAATAATGTGACGGCAAGAAAAAAGGCGAAAGAGGAATTAATCAACCATCTACACAAATTACAAGACAGGTATCGCCATAAAGCCAATTACTTTGTTGTTGCTCATAGCCATGGAGGAAATGTGGCATTATATGCTATTCGTGACGCTAAACTGAAATACCCCGTTGGTATCGCTTGTTTAGCCACTCCATTTCTTGTCACTGATTTTCGAATCTTGTCTGACAAAAAAGACATTGTAGAAGCGATTACAGTCCTCATCTACCAGTTTTTCATTTCATTAGCTTTGATCATCTACGGTATTGTCAGGTTGAAATCTGATATTCCTACAATCACAAGTAGTGACCAAATTTTCACAATACCCTTTAAAGTTTTCGCACCTTCATCTATTCTTGAGTGGATCACATTAGTAGCCGGAATGGTTATTGCTGTTTCTTTGGGCCAACTTGTAACACCTTGGCATAAATTCGCTAAGCAAATACGTGACGAGTTAAAACTTCCATGGTTACCTAAATTTCAACTATTAATTATTCGTACTACCGGGGATGAAGCATCTGGCTTACTAGCATCGTTTCATTTGTTGTCACAATTAAGCGCTTATATCAGTCAATTAATGTATCGCTGGACGGCGGCATTGAACCAGTTGCCACCTCACATGAATAATTATCCATGGGCAGCACTCTTTATTCCTATAAGAGTATTCATAAGCATATTGTTTTTTTTGTCAATCTTAACACTATCAGCATTCATTCTTCCGTTTGGCTGGCAACTTGCCTTAACAAATTTATTCCTCAATACAACCGCAGAATCAACACCTCTTGGATCTTGGGAGACATATTTAATTGCTCCAAAAGATTTACACAAAGATAACATTAAGTTACAAGGTTTTGAGCATAGCAAGGTTCATGATAGTTCCTATGTACACACAATAATTGCTGATTGGATTGAAAATATTACAGAAGACACACAATAATAATTGAATAAAAATCCGCTCAAGCACGACGCGCTAACTTCAGACATCCTGACCTCGGGAGATTTTATCATGACACCAATTCATACACCAAGCGCATGGAGGTGCCAGGAAACTGGGTCATGGTGGCATTCAATTCCTCACATAAATGGCGCAGGACCTCACTGCTCATTCGATTGGCCAGATGATGCAGGCGAACCGTCAGCGTCCCGGCATTCTCATCCGGAATGAGGTCCGCCTCGGTTGCATAGGCGGCCCGCAGCAGGCTCCGGGCATCATCATGGCGTCTCAGCTTCTCCCGCACAATCGTGGCCATGGCCGTCTCCGCCCGGTAGGCGATCATCTTGATTGTATCGATAAAATGCTTACCCTGCGT
>JAHIVT010000007.1 GCA_018816555.1 Pseudomonadota bacterium | reverse complement strand
CGGAATCATACAGCTCTTTTGCCTTTGCCATCTCGGCAGGCAAAGCCTTGAGCAGTACCTTGTAATCCGCCATCTTGCTTTTCAGGTGTCCGGCAAGGTAATCGGGCAAAGGATCACAGCGGCCGGCCACCACCCCGTAATGCATCTTGCAGGCCATGAATTCGGCCAGTTGCAGAATGCTGATGACACTGGGTATGGGGAATTTCTTGTCACGATTGTGATGAAAACGGATAGCCTCGATCACCTGCTCCGGCAGATGCCATTCAGTGGCAAGCAGGCGCCCGACCTTCGCATGATTGGTGCCGATGACTGAATCTTCCAGCGCGGTTATCGACTCCTCCTGATCCTTGGCAAGATAATCGCTGCACACCTGCCGCAACTGTGCCCCGCTCAGCTGATCTTCAATGATCAGCCCGATATCATGGATAATGGCGGCCAGAAAAACATCTTCACCGTCCTCGCCGAAAATACGGCGAGAAATCATCTGGGACAGAATGGCCACCGTCGACGAATGAATCCAGAGATTCTTCCGGGAAAAGATTTCACCCTTCTCCTCCTTATCCCGGTACAGGTTGCGCAGTCCTTCCACGGCCACGAGATTGCGCAGGTGTTTCATGCCGATATACACCACCGCCTTGGCAATGGAATTCACCTGACTGCTGAGACCGAAATAGGGACTGTTGACCAGCCGGAGAAGACGGGTAACCAGCACCGGATCAAGCCTGATAATCTCCTCAAATTCCTGCATGGTGGCTGATTCGGTTCCGACCATTTGCGTAACCCGGATCGCCACATGGGGCAGTGTTTTCATATCATTGAACTTATCAATGAGATTCTGAGCTGACGGCATACTTTATCTTAAAGTAAAATTTTTGTGAAAAGCCTTCGCGCGAAGTGGCCGGCGGATTGCTCTCAAGTGAGTGATTTGAACTGCAAAAGAAGTGATTCCAGGTCTGGAAGCAGCTTTTTTGCCCCATCCAGATCGCCTGATCGGCCTGCCTCTTCCAGCTCAGCCGCCACAGTGCGGATACTTTCTATACCCAGACTGGCCGCCGCACCCTTGATGCTGTGTGAGGCATCGCCCATACTTGCAGGATCGCCTTGAGAGGCCCCCTCCTTAATTTTTGCCAGATCACTTGCCGACGAATCGTGGAATAAATCTATCAACTCCTGGAGCAGCTCTTCATCATCGCTGGCCTGCTCCAAGGCAAAAGCACGATCCCAACTAAAATCTCCCATTATCTTCACCTTTACTCCCTGAGCTTTTCCCTGGTGTAATGAAATATATGTATTGGTAAGTTATATTAAATAAAAGAATCAGGGACCAGTTTTTTTTATTAACTTCCCTGAGTTAGTCGTGCTTTTTCTTGAATTTCGGTAAAACTGATGACACCTTCCCGGATAAGCGCAAGCCTTCCCTGCCTGAGCCCCACCAGGGTTGAACCCTTTCCCCCCGGGGTCCTGCCGCCGTCAATAATAAAATCAATCTGACTGCCGAATGCCTGCCGGACCTCATCGGCCGTGATTGCGGCAGGCACACCGGAGATATTGGCACTGGTCGCCGTTACCGGCTGATCGAGTTCGCGGACAAAACAATGCGCTAGGGGGTGGGAGGAAATTCTCGCTCCCACTGTTCCGGTTTTTCCGGTGACAAGGGAAGACAAGGAGGAGCGGGCAGTAAAGACAAGTGTAAGAGGACCAGGCCAGAAATCCAGCAGCGGCAGGTAAACCGGGGGTATTTCCGGAGTAAGGGCATCCAGATGGTTCCGGTTGGCAATCAAAGTGAGGAGAGGCTTGGCCGATGGCCTTTTCTTCAGGATGAAAAGGCGGGAAACAGCCTCCTCATTAAAGGGATCGACGGCAAGTCCATAATAGGTCTCCGTTGGAATGGCCACCACCCCGCCCTGACGGATGACGGTGAGCGCCTGACGTATTTCATTGGTCGGCAGAAAAAAATCGTCCGGCGTGTCGGCTCCATTCCCCCCATTTTTTGCAACCATAAAGAATAACGTTTCCCGTGTGGTCAAAAAACAATATTTCTGGCCTTTTCTTCCACCTGGCGGGCCATTTCTTCCTTGAAGTCAAGGAGTTTTCCGGCAAGTTTCTCATCCGACAGCGCCAGGATCTGGCTGGCAAGAATGGCGGCATTTTTCGCCCCGGACTTGCCGATACCCATGGTAGCAACCGGGATGCCCGGGGGCATCTGGACGGTGGAAAGCAGCGAGTCAAGCCCATTGAGTGATGAGGAATCTATCGGCACGCCGATCACCGGCAGGGTGGTATGCGCAGCCAGCACGCCGGCCAGATGGGCGGCCATGCCGGCACCGGCAATAATCACCTTGAGTCCCCTGCTCCGCGCCGTGGTGGCATACTCGGCAGCACGGGCCGGGGTGCGATGGGCCGAGGCCACGGTCATCTCGCAGCCGATACCCATTTTTTTCAGAAAATCGCCGGCCGCCCTCATCACCGGCAGATCCGAATCACTGCCCATGACAATGCCCACGTCAATATTGACCTGTGCACGGCGCAGAGCCTTCTGGCCGATATCCTTTCTGCAGAAGCATTGCTCCCAGGAAATAAGATGAACCGCTTCATAGGCGCTGACAAGAGCGGCCTGCAGCGTGCCGCCTATGGCCGTTACGCCAAGCACCCGGCCTCCGGTATTGACAAAATTGCCGTCGGCATATCCTGTTCCGGCATGAAAAACGACCACATCCTCAATTTTTGCCGCCTGCTCAAGGCCGGTAATGACCTTCCCTTTCTTGTAGGAACCGGGATAGCCGCCGGAAGCCATCACGACACATACCGTGGGCCGTGGGTCAATATCCAAGGTTATGTCAGACAGTCTCTGATCGATCACCGCCTCAAGCACATCAATCAGGTCATTTTTCAGGCGCATGAGCAGGGGTTGTGCCTCGGGGTCACCGAAACGACAGTTGAATTCCAGCACTTTCGCCCTGCCCTGGTCAATCATCAACCCGGCATAGAGCATGCCCTTGTAAGGACGCCCTTCAGACTCCATGGCCCTGACCGTGGGCAGCATGACCTCCTCCATGACCTGACGGTGCAGCTCTTCGCTCACCACCGGTGCCGGGGAATAAGCCCCCATACCACCGGTATTAGGGCCTTTGTCCCCATCAAAAACAGCTTTATGGTCCTGGGAAGTGGGCAGCGGAAGTACGGTTTTGCCATCGGTAAAGGCAATAAAAGAGGCCTCCTCACCCGCGAGAAACTCCTCGATTACCACCTCGTTCCCAGCTTCACCAAAGGCCTTGTCCGCCATAATCAGATCCACCGCCTCACGGGCCTCGGCAATAGTGTTGGCGACAATAACCCCTTTGCCGGCGGCAAGCCCGTCGGCCTTGACAACAACGGGCGCCTTGATCCCATCAAGATAGGCCATGGCCTGATCCCGGTCGGAGAAAACCTTAAAAAAACCGGAAGGGATCCCATATTTTTCCATGAGATTCTTGGTGAACACCTTGCTGCCTTCCAGGATTGCCGCCTTATGGTCCGGCCCGAAAATACGCAATCCCTTTTCCGTGAAACGATCCACGATGCCAAGGGTGAGTGACGATTCAGGTCCCACCACGGTCAGATCAATTTTTTCCTTCAGGGCAAAGGCAAGCAGGCCATCCACATCTATGGCACTGATGTCCACACAGGTAGCCAAAGAGGCGATGCCCGCATTGCCCGGAGCACAGTAAATCTTTTCCACTTTTTTGCTCCGCGCCAGTTTCCAGACAAGGGCATGCTCTCTCCCGCCAGATCCAACAACTAAAATATTCATCTCATCTTCTCCGTAACTATTTTGTCCCTTAAAAAATAATCCTGCCCGAATATTTTTCCCATCGCCATACCAAGTCTCAGTTCATCTTTCAAGATTGCAAGAAAAATTCATTGCAAGAAAAATTCCAAAAACTTTTACCAATATGCAAAAATACATCATTTTACCCTTGACAGAGTGCACCCGGATCTCTATCATATGACAAAAAATGAATCATTATTCATAATAATGACATTATTTCAATTTCTCGCAATAACATTTTCCCTGGGAAATTATAGTTTTACTATTTACCGAATTAAAGGTCAGTTGTCACACAATAAAAACAACTGATTGATTTTACGCATAAAAACTAGAAGAACCCCTTCTTGTAGCATTTTTTTTTATACTCCAGAGCGCACCTTAGATTCTTACTGATGAGAGTTTCAGATAAACACCAAAAAATCACTCAGGCTGCTGTAAAGGTATTTGCCCGCAAAGGCTTTTTCAATGCCAGAATTTCAGATATTGCCAAAGAGGCCAAAGTGGCTGACGGGACAATCTATCTCTACTTCAACAACAAGTATGACATCCTGATTTCACTCTTTGAAGATGAAATAGGCAAAATCATCTTAAAGGTCAAGCTGCTGCTGGAAAATGAAACCGATCCTTTGAAAATGCTGGAAATTTATGCAGTTCACCATATGAGCCTTCTGCAGGATCAAAAAGAACTGGTGGAAGTGCTGCAAATGGAACTGCGGCAAAGCAACAAGTTCATCAAAGAGTACCGCAACACAAAATTTATCGAATATATTGATATTGTTTCCGACATTGTCCACAAGGGACAGCAATCAGGTCATTTTCGTCAGGAAGTTATGCCGGGGGTGGTTAAACGAGCATTTTTCGGCGCACTTGATGAGATGTCCCGTCTTTGGGCCTTATCGGCAAAACCTAAGTACACCCTTGAGGAAACCGCCAGACAGATAACTGGTATTTTTCTGCACGGCATAGTCGTTCGCAACAGCTAATTTTTTCTCCTTCGGCCCGACAGGGGCTACCCAGTTGCCCCTGTCAGATCCCCATCATGCGGTAAAATCTCTCACGCATCACTGCGCCAGCTAGGCGTCAACCCCACTTTTGATATCTATCACCTCAAGCATACGAACGCCTGAAGGAGTTTTGACCTCAAACTCATCACCAATGGACTTGCCGATTATAGCCTTTCCCCACGGAGAAAGAACAGAGATACTGCCTTTTTTCACGTCCGCCTCTTCAGGGCCTAAAAGTTGGTAAACAATCTCCTGACCGCTATCCAAGTCCTCAATGGTTACCACAGAGCCAAAAACAGCCCGCTCACAGCTCACGGCAGAGCAGTCAATGATCTCTGCCCTGCCCAGCTTGTCTTTCAACTCCATGATCCTGCCTTCAATATGGCCCTGGCGCTCCTTGGCAGCATGATATTCAGCGTTTTCCTTCAGGTCTCCATGCTCACGCGCCACCCCAATGGCCGCAATCACCTCAAGTCGATCAACCCTTTGCAGGCGCAGTAATTCTTCCCGCAAGCGGGCATGTCCTGTTTTTGACATTGGCACTCGTTCAATCATGTATATAACCTCCTAAGCCGGCTTCGCCGGTAATCTGCTATCGGCAACCTGTGTGTATAAAAAAAAGAAAGATCTCCTTCGAGATCTGCATTGACATCAGAGTTTTTGCAAAGATTTGTCTTATGGGGACATTTTTCTACCAGCGATAAATGGCTGACAAGGTAAAATCCCTGTCCCGGTATTCGTCGGAATTCACCAACCGAAGGGCCGATTCCAGCATGAAGTTCCTGGTCAGTTCAAGAAAAAAACTGCCCTTGATCGTCTGTATGACATGCCCCAGGGAATCATAGTCCAGCATGAATTCCGCACTATAATAACTTGGCGTCCCACGCTCAAGGGTATCTGCAGATAATTTATGCTTCCACAAAATATTATAACTGTTTTTCCAGTAATTCGACGGAGCCCAGTAGGGATGATCAAGGGCGGCAAAACCATCCGCAAGCAGAGGACCTCCCGTATCTCCCGATTCCCGCGCATCCAGAAATTCATATTTAAATTTAAACTGCAGATAGGTCGGTTCGGGAATAATAATATAGGATGCCCAGATTGAATAGCCCTTCACCTCGTTTCCATCCGAATAATTGGTGTAGCCATAGTCTCCGCCGGTGATCAACCGGGGCAGAATTCCGAGAAAAAGCCCCCCCTTGTAATTTTCAGCAACAATATTTCGGGTGAGACTGGCCAGGGTATCGGTGACTACGTCTCTGACATACGTGAATTCACCCTGAATCCTGTCGCCTACTTTCCCCGTCAAGCCACATTCAATGATTTCCGTATCATCATATTCTCCGTCCGATGCCTCCAGGCCGCCGCCCAACCGCACGTCAAGTCTGTCGAAAATATTGGCATCATAAGCAATTACCGCCCTGTTTGCCATCATGCTGTCATCAGAATCAGCATCACTGTACTTGATGCGCGACAGCGACAGGTCAATATCAGAACCCGATTCAAGGGATGCCCAGGAACCGAAATCCGCTGAATCTCTGCGCAACCCCTTGTAACCGCTCCAGCCGTTCTCTTCCTGGTAATGATAGGCCATACTGACCCGGGGCATACGTTTCAACCTGTTTCGTTCGCTGGCCTCAACAAGTCCGGGATAGTCGGGGTCAATCTGGGCAAGGCGCCGATAAAGCATGGCCTCGTCACTCAGTTTTCCCATTCTGCTGTAAATGCCGGCCAGGTCGAAAAGCAGTGATTCATCATCAGGATATTTCTTGGCAAGCTGGGTAAACTGATTGACCGCCTGAAAATCATCCCGTTGGGCAACCAGTTGCCGGGCTTCCATCTCAGCAGCGAATCTCTGCTGCCACATGTAACGCGAATAAAGAGGAATCGCAACCATGTTGACATCTTTCTGCCCGGGGGTTGCCATGAAAACAGGGCTCATGACCTGATCAATAAAACGTCCCTTGCCGGACTGGGAGAAAGTCAGACGCTGCCAGATGGTTGGCTTCGGCTCTTGCGGCAGTTGCAGGCCGGCTGCCAAGGACTGTTGTACGAAAAGATCACTGGCGGAAGGGGTCAGATAATCTTCATATATTTTAAACGCATTCTTCCACTCCAGCTTCCGCCAGTAGACCCTTGCCTTGAGCAGCTGCATATCCCCTCGGTCGGGATAGCGGGCCAGTACAGAGTCACAGTAACTCATGGCCTCCTGATTAAAACCCATGATAAAGGCAACACGGGCAGCCAGAGCTTGGATGGCCTGATTTTCAGGATAATCACGCTGCAGGGAATTTATCAGATCACGGGCCTGGGCAAGCTGCCCTGAACTACTGTAAGCCCTGGCAAGACAGATGGCGGCGCTGAAGGAATCCGGCCCCATATCCCGGGCGGTTTGGGCAGCTTGGGCCATTTGCGCAATGTCACCTGTTTCATGATACAACTTGGCCAGCATCAGCATCCTGCCCAGGTCATGGCCTGCCAATACCTTAATCCTATTACCCACTTCGGCGGCTGCCGCCGTATTGTCCTGGGCCGTATAAATTTTTCGCACCAGCATCAAGGTGGGAAAGTCGACGGTTTGTCGCTCAAGAAGCAGCAGGCATTGCTTTTCCGCCTCCGCATATTCCTTCATGCCCAGATACGCCCTGGCAAGTTCAAAAGCAGTCCGATCAGCCAGCGGGACTCCCCGGTAACTCTCTGTTGACCCTTTCGTCTTGATCTCGTTTTGCAGCTCAACGGCCTTTCGCATGGCCGCGGCATATTTCCCATCGGCGTTGAACTGCTTGATCATCATCAACCTGCGCAGAATCTCCCGCTCATCTGCTGCTCCGTTCTGCGGGGAATGAAGATCCACAGAGCGCATCTGGGCAAGCCAGACTCCGGCATCAGCTGAAAGGCCACTACGCAACTTGAGATCCACCAACCGGCACATCACCTCCGCCTGCCTGTCGGCATCTGCAAAAAAGGCAAGCCGCAGTGCCTGTTCCGCCTCATAAAAAAGGCCCTGCTGCTCATAAGAGGCGGCAAGCCCAATATATGCCTGGCATCGCAGCCCCTTATCAAGTCCGGGATCATGGATCATTTCCTGATAGATGGCACAGGCGCTGTCAAAATCACAGCCATCCCGAAAGGCATTGGCGACAGACAGCCGTTCCTGCGGGGTTAACGCGGTATTCGCCAAAGCCGCATTATGGCTGTTCGCCTCGCTCAATTTTCCGAGAGAGGCGGCAAGCTGCAGGGCTTTGAGCTGAAGGTCCGTTCTTTCCCCATGGCTTTTCAGCGCAACTTCATAATCCGCGAGGGCATGATCGGGCATCTGCAGCGATTCGAATATGCTGGCACGCATCAGGAGAAGATCATTCGCCGGAAGCTCAATGGCTGAAACATTTTGAAAAACGGCTTCCCCTTTAGCGATCTCGCCTGCCGCGATAAACGAGTATGCCAGACGCAGGGTCACCTGCTTGTCGTCTGGATCGAGCTTATGGAGCTGATCGAGCACATAACGCAGCTCCGCCGGGCGGTCAAGCCGCAGAAGCAGGTCAAGCATCAAACGATAAATTGTTTTACTGTCCGGAGAAACAGTGGCAAGATGAGACCAGACCTTCAAGGCCTCCTCATCTTCCCCTACGGCGAGTAGATCCTGGGCCAGAATCCCGAGCACCTCGTTATCATCCGGGTTGCCCGCAAGCAGACGTCGATAAATGGGAATAGCGTCATGAAAACGGCCGACTCCGTCATAAAGTCGGGCCGCGCGCCTGAGATTGCTGAGGGATGGATCAGGCTCAATCTGGAAATAACGGTCCAGGGCGGCAAGGGTTCCCGACTCATCACCCAACGCGGCATGGATATTGACCAGTTGCCTGCTGACCTCCTTGTCCCCTGGGAAATATGTGAGATACTTTTCATAATAAGGCAGGGCTCTGGCCGGTTCTTTGATTTCCAGATAACAACCACCGGTGCGGAGGAGAATGTCAGGATTTTCCTTATCCTGATCAAGCAGAAAATGCAGATGCGTGAGCGCCGCGCCACAACTGCCCTTTTCTTCAAGATGGGTGGCGAGCCAGGTGTGGGCGCTTTCATCCAAAGGCAATTTATCCAGCAGCCGGCTCCAGTAGCGCTCAGACAGCTTATCCTGTCCCAGCGTTCCGCAGATCCTGGCGGCAACCTTGAGATTGATGGCCGAGGCATTCTTGCGATCTGCCAGCTGAACGGCCAGAGGCCGCGCCCGGTCGTAAAGACCCAGCTGCTCATAGACATTGACCAGTTTCTCACACAAACCAACATCATCAGTTCTGCGGGCGTAAAGCTGTTCCAGATAAGGCAAGGCATCCTGCAATTGGCCCAGGCTTAACAGGCTTTCGCCCATGCCGGTCAAGGTGATGATATTTTCCGGATCCGCCTGTTCGGCCTGTTCAAAAAGCTCAACGGCGCGATCAAAGCGCCCCGTCTCCTGCATGGCATAGCCAAGCCCGTTGAGATAGTCTACCTGCCCAGGGAACTCTTCAAGCAGCATTTCCAGAAACCCTGCCGCCCGGTCGAATTCATGCTGAGCCAGAAGGATGGAGGCCATCTCCCAACGGGGTTGAACGATATCCTTTTTGCTCCTGAGAAAAAGTTCATACTGATTCAGTGCCGCGGGATAATCACCGTCATGGGCAAGTCTCCGGGCATTCTGCCAGAGAGAAACCCATGCAGGGCGGCTTTCCTGAGAAAAAATTACTGTCTGCTGGGGCAACCTGGGTGACTGATAGAAATCTCCCAATGTCACTGCTTGACATACCGCAGTTGAACCGAGCAAGGCTGCGCAGCTAAACAGGAGAGAAAGTCTATTCATCAGTAATCATCAACTACTTGTCATTTTTTATAAAAAGTGCGAATCCGCTCTACCAGGTACTCCTGCATGTCCGAAGTGAGCTCTGGATAGATCGGCAGAGCCAGGGTCTCAGCGGCTGCCTTTTCCGACTCAGGCAAAGAAAGGCGGCTGGCCGCCAGGTCGGAGATACACTTCTGCTGATGCAACGGGATTGGATAATAGACGGCCACACCGATTGATTGTTCCAGCAGATAATCCCTCAGTGCATCCCGGTCTTTCACCCGTATGACATACTGGTTGTAGATATGGTAATCAACGCCGTTTCCCGCCGCCGCAGCATCCTGATAGACGGCCTGCGGAGTAACCACATAGCCTGCCTCAACCAGGCCCGACTCTTTGAAAAGCGCATTATAGAGGGTGGCATTCTGCCGCCGGGCGGCATGCCATTTTTGCAGATACTGCAGCTTAACATTTAAAATCACCGCCTGCATGGCATCAAGCCGGAAATTTCCGCCGACAACGGTATGCTGATATTTGCTGATATCCCCATGTACCCGGATAAGACGCAGATCCTTGGCCATCTTTTCACTGTTGGTGACAACCATTCCTCCATCTCCCATGCCGCCTAAATTCTTGCTGGGGAAAAAGGAAAAACAGCCGCAGGCGCCCATGCTGCCCGCCTTCTGCCATTGCAGAGCGCCATCCACCGGCATGGGGTATGATGCACCGATTGCCTGTGCCGCATCTTCCACCACAGGGATATGCAACTCCCCGGCCATTTTTAACAGAGGAGCCATGTCCGCGCACTGTCCGAAAAGATGAACCGGCAGGATCGCCTTCAGTTTCGAAGCAAGAGAAGAATCAGAGAGCAGTGTTGCGACCTGCTGCGGATCGATATTATAGGTAACAGGGTCGATATCGACAAATACCGGCTGGGCACCCAGACGGAGAATGCTGCCCATGGTGGCAAAGAAGCTGTAGGGGGTGGTGAGCACCAGGTCGTCACGGCCGACCCCCAGGGCCATGAGACCGGCCAGCAGGGCATCAGTGCCGCTGGAAACGCCGACAGCGTTTTTAGTGCCGCAGTAGTCCGCCACATTTTTTTCAAACAGCTCGATCTGCGGCCCCATGATATAGCAGGTTGAATCTACCGTGGCCGTAATCGCCGCCATGATCTCATCACGGATCGGCTCGAGTTGCGCTTTCAAGTCAAGTAAGGGAATATTCATAAAAGTCAGCTAATTTCAGTTGGTTATATTATAGGTTAATGTTCGTTGTCCAAAGCCGAACAGATTCCGCTCGAAACGGATCAATTCTGCCACTGCTTATATACATGTTCCAGGAAAATTTGAATATCAGGAATTTCCTGCTCAAGATATTTTTTCATTTTTTTCAACAAATTCGCTTCAATCTGCCTGACGCGCTCCCGGGAGATGTGAAACTGATCGGCAATGTCCTGCAGGGTAAGCGGTTCGTCACTGAGCAACCGCGCCGCCAGGATCGTTTTCTCCTTTTCATTTAAGAAGTCCTGCAGTTTATCTAAAATTTCCGCCATCCGTTCCTTCATCTCAATATCGGCAACCAGTTCTTCCACCGATGGGCTGACGTCCGGCAGAAAATTCTTCTGTTCATCATCGGAATCCTCCCGCACGGGGCTCTCCAGGGAAACATCCCAGTTGTCCATACGCTGGGACATCTCGATCACTTCGCTTTCCTTGACCCCGAGTCTTTCGGCCAGAAGTTTTGTTTCCGGCTTGAAGCCTTGGGATTCCAGCAGTTTCTTTTCCTTGTTCAGGCTAAAAAACAGCTTGCGCTGGGCCTGGGTGGTGCCGATCTTCACCAACCGCCAATTATCCATGATGAACTTTAGAATATAAGCACGAATCCAATAGGCGGCATAGTAGGAAAATTTAACGCCGCGATAGGGATCAAACTTCTTGACGGCCTGCACCAGTCCCACGTTGCCTTCCTGGATCAGATCGAGAAAATTCTGCATCCAGTACTTCTGAAAATCCATGGCCACCTTGACCACAAGGCGCAGATTGGCTGTCACCAGCTCATATGCGGCTTCCGGATCCTGGGTTTCATTGAAACGGATGGCCAGTTCCTCGGTTTCTTCCCTGGTCAGGAGCCTGTGCTGGTTGATTTCCTGCAGATAGCGATGCAGCCCGGGGTGGCTGAGCGCCGGCAGATGCTTGTCATCCGATAATGCCAGCAGCGGATGAAAGGTCTGCTCTTCAGAGATCTCAGTTTCGATTTCGATTTCGATTTCGCTTTCTTTTGTCATAATAGTATTCTAGAGTGAAGCGCAGTTTTAGTTTCTTTCTTGACAAGCAGAAACCTCCACTATATATCCACCTATTTTATATAGAATGTCCACAGTTCTCTACCTATTCTATAGGTAAAAGACAGAAAATTTACATCATTTCAGAAAATTCCGCCAGCAAAACAGAGGTTGTCAGTTACTCATGCAGCAAAAAAATATCCGAAATTTCAGTATAATCGCCCACATTGACCACGGAAAATCGACCCTGGCAGACAGACTTATCCAACTTTGCGGCATGGTGACCGCCCGGGAATTCAAAGACCAGTTGCTGGATAACATGGATATCGAAAGGGAGCGAGGCATCACCATCAAAAGCCAGACCATCTGTCTTCCCTACAAAGCCAAAGACGGCAAAGAGTATCTCCTCAACCTGGTTGACACGCCTGGCCACGTTGATTTCAGCTATGAGGTTTCCCGGGCGCTCTCTTGCTGTGAAGGTGCCCTGCTGCTCATTGACGCAGCCCAGGGCGTGCAGGCGCAGACCCTGGCCAATCTCTACCTGGCCATGGAAAACGACCTGACGATCATTCCGGTTATCAACAAGATAGACCTGCCATCCGCCGATCCGGAAGCTGTGGCCATGCAGATAGAGGAAGATCTCGGCCTTGATGCGGATGCCATTCAGATGTGCTCGGCCAAAACAGGCCAAGGGGTTGATGCCATTTTGGAGGCCATTGTCAATCTGCTGCCGCCGCCTGAAGGAGACCCGGACGCCCCTTTGCAGGCGCTCATTTTCGATGCCCGCTATGATCCATTCCGCGGCACCGTTATTTCCTGCCGTATCCTCAACGGCATTGTCAAGGCCGGCGACACCATCATGTTCATGTCAAACAAAACGGCCTACAAGGTTGACGAAGTCGGGCTCTTCAGGCTCGAACGCATCCCCCGCAAGGAACTGCGGGCAGGCCAGGTCGGTTATATTCTCGCCGGCATCAAGACAGTAAGCGACACCAGGGCGGGTGACACCATCACCTTAAAGGACAACCCATGCCAGCAGGCACTTCCCGGCTTCAAGGAAATCCAGCAGGTGGTCTTTTCGTCCATTTACCCCATCTCCACCGACGAATATGAGAACCTGGCCGCGGCCATGGAAAAACTCACCTTAAATGACTCCTCCCTGACCTATCAGAAGGATGCCTCCACCGCCCTGGGTTTCGGCTTCCGCTGCGGCTTTCTCGGCCTTCTTCATCTGGAGGTCATCCAGGAAAGGCTGGAAAGGGAATTTGATATCCCGCTCATCCTCACCGTTCCCTCGGTCTGTTATCATTTCTACCTGACGGACGGCACCATGCGCGAGGTGGACAATCCGGCCCATTTCCCTGATCCGGCCGCCATTTCCCGCACCGAGGAGCCTTTTATCAAGGCGACCATTCTTATGCCGGAACGCTATATGGGCGCGGTCATGACCCTGTGCATGGAAAGACGGGGTGAAAACACCCACTACCATTACCCCACGCCGGGCAGGATTGAACTCACCTGTGAACTGCCGCTGGCTGAAGTGATCTATGACTTCTATGACCGTCTCAAGTCAATCACCCAGGGATACGGCTCCTTTGATTATACCCTGATCGATTACCGGCCCAGCGATCTGGTCAAACTTGATATTCTGGTTAACGCTGAAAAGGTGGATGCCCTTTCCCAACTCGTACACCGCATCAAGGCCAGGGAACGTGCACTGCACGCCTGTGCGCGACTCAAAGAGGAAATCCCGCGCCAGATGTTCAAGATCGCCATCCAGGGGGCAATCGGCGGCAACATCATTGCACGGGAGACCATTTCCGCCCTGCGCAAGGACGTTACCGCCAAATGCTACGGCGGTGATATCAGCCGAAAGCGCAAACTCCTGGAAAAACAGAAGGCCGGCAAGAAGCGGATGAAAACCGTGGGCAATGTGGATATCCCCCAGAGCGCCTTTCTGGCGGTGCTTAAATCCGACGAGAGATAACACATGAATTTTGCTTTTGTTCAGGAAATATAAAAAGGGTCACTCAAATTTTTCCTTGGCCAAATTGCCCTTTAATGGGGATTCGTTGCTGTAAAGATCTGCCCTGGTAAAAGGAAGGCCTGATGCCCCTTTGGCAGAATGCCTGGTTGCAACAACCTGGCAGATATGCATTGATCCGTCTGTAAACCCGATTGAGACCCCGGCTAGATAAAGCAGCCACATACGCAATTTTTCCCTGCCGACAAAGCTGACAGCGTCTTCTTGACGCGCCATGAGTCTTCTGTACCAGTGGCGGGATGTGAGGGCGTAATGCTCACGCCAGGCCTCGACATCATGCACTTCAAATCCGTTCATCTCAAGTACGTCTATGGTATGCCCCACATTATCCAGTTCACTTCCCGGGAAAATATATTTTAAGAGCAGCCTGCGCTCCGGCCTTATTTTGCGGGCTGCCCGCTTGGTTGGTTTTGCATGGCGGGAGATTCCGTGGTTTAACAATATACCCCTGTCCCGGAGAAGAGATTTAATTTTTCGAAAATATTTCGGCATGTTTGCGATGCCGATGTGCTCGAACATACCAATGCTGGCGATTTTATCGTAGGTCCCGTCAAGAGTGGAATAATCTCGAAGTTCGACTGTTATGCGGTCCTCCAGGCCGAGACGTTTTACTTTTGCCCTTGCAAAGTCGAATTGCTGTTGGGACAAGGTGACACCATGCGCCGTCACACCATATTTTTGCGCGGCATGACAGATAAGCCCTCCCCAGCCACAGCCTATGTCGAGCAGTTTTTCCCCTGGTTTCAGGCGAAGCTTCCGGCATATCATATCAAGTTTATCGTATTGAGCCTGATCAAGGGAATTGTCCGGATCAGTAAAATATCCGCAGGAATATTGCATCTCGTTGCCGAGGAACAACCCATAAAAATCGTTGCTGATATCGTAATGAAATTGAATAAACTCTTTATTGTCCCTCCGTGACTCTTTCCGCCCCACTTCATCATCCAGGTATTGATGCTGAATGCGAATTTTTTCAGAAAAAGATAACAGGAGCGGCAGTGCTTGCCTGAGCAGAAAAAACTTGTTTATTTTTTTCAGTTTCTTTTTTGGTTGCTTTTCGCGGGCAAGAGCTACGAAATCGATAAGATCCCCATGAATATCGATAGAGCCATTTACATAATGCAGGAGCAGGTTCTCGTAAGTCGGTCTGCGTAAAAGCGCTCCTATCACTCCCGGTCCGTTAATGGCAAGAAAAAATTCAGAATCGACATCGTTACCCAAGGGAACCATTGATCCATCCCAGAGGCGCACGGAAAAGCGGGCATTGATATGTTCTCCGACATAGGCAAAAATTTTTCGTGCGGCAACCAATGTGTTTTCGTCCGAAAAAAAACTCATAAACCCTGCGCCCCTCATTAATTGGCTGTAAAATACCCTCGTTTGGTATTTGTCATTCTCACTCATTACCCTATGGTTTGCCAAATAACTATCACATTCCGTCAATTTGACAAAGGATATTCCAGACCGATAATCCTTTTCTCCCCCGTCATTTTGTTTCTTTGGCAATCCCTACCTCCCGCGTCCTTCTTCATTCCTGCCGGACAATCTCGATGATCCCCCCGGGCTTCCGCGCACCCACAAAAAAGCGGCGCAGAACCATTTACTGGTCCCGCGCCGCTCTGAACATATCCCGCCTCAGCTAATCAAGTCATGTCTGTTGTCATAAACGGCTCATTCGGCCTTGTGACTTTCCCGGGCGGATTTTCAATCCTTGCATTGTTACGCCACTTAAAAGAAATGAGCGATACGAAGTCCGATTGTATTGGTTTTTAAGCCGTTTTCCACTTTGATATCCGTTTTATATTTCAGAAGCAGATGATATGAAGGGTTGAGCAAAAAACCAAGTGAAAGCTGTACCGCATGATCATCCTTTTCGTCGTTCTGGTCGATACCGGCAACTGTGGTCTCTCCACCGTTGTGATAGAAATAATCGCCGGAAATATAGAAGGCATCGGTAAAATTATAGCTCAAATGAGACTCAAGCGTGTAGACAGGATCCTGTTCCAGGGTTACTGACTGAGAGGTGTAATCGTCGTTGTCCGTATAAAACTCACAGTTGCCGGTCAGCTCGAAAAAATAATTACCAAAACCTTTGACAAAGCCGACTTCCGGCTTGAATGCCCAGCGGTTGGCCCCCAGATTTAATGACTTGTCCTCATCATATTCCCCCAGTGGCAGAGTGATAAACGGCGTGAACCCAAGCCATGTCTTTGATGCGGGATCGTTGACAAACCAGATCGTGGCAGTGACAATGGGATCTGCCAGTCCGGAAGAGCTCACTTCAACCCCTCCCACCCCATCTCCATCCAGGGATTGGTTGCCAAAAGGGATCAGAGCCTGGGGATCCATCACAAAAGGACCGATTTTGGTATAATAAACAGGACGGAATATACCGATATTTGCTGACAGATTGACATCATCGCTGGTCTTGTCCCCATTGTTATAGAAATCGGTCGCGCTGATGTGATTAAAATAGGTCGCGATAAGTGTCTTACCCGGCTCCATGGGGATATAATCCCTTGCATCGTTGTCGGCGGACACCGGACTTTGCAACCCAGGTAAAATTAAGCCCGCCAGGACCAATGAATGCGTCACCAAATTTCTCATGTTTTTCTCCTTTGTCCTTTCTGATCATTAAGTAAAATACTCGATGAATTTAAATAGTTCGTTCGATTCTTAGCAGGCAGTGTGCCATCTGTGGACCCGGCAACGGTTAATTGCAAAAAGAGCCATGAGATCAGGCATCTCAGAACTTTCATCTTCACCCATTCTCTCACCATCTGGTCCAAAAAGGTGGGGCTTTCTGTCCAGATAAAATTACTCAAACGAGTACCTGGGAGTGAAAAATCCTTGTTTTTTCCCGGCCTGTTTGGGCGGGGAATTGGCGGAAAGGTTACAGGAGGCAGTTTGACCCGTTAAAAATCGTATTCGGGTCAAAGAAACACATGTTTTATTGATGTGACGTTTGGTGGATGATACTTTGAGGAAGCATTGTCTGAATAAATGAAGGGGCAATCCGGTCAATATTTACCTTCGTATTTCTGCGATGTTTCATACAGAACGGAGCATATTGAAAATCACCGACCAACGTGTTATTGAATAGCGCTTATTCTGTAAAGTGAAGCAATAGAGGCCGCAGCGACTGCTATCAGCACAATCCCCCGCAAAACGGGGACGGGATGCACCCATGGACGTTATCGAAGTTGAAGTTTTCAATAAGCTCTTTGCCTCCATTGCCGAGGAAATGGGCATTATCCTCACCCGTTCCTCCTTTTCCTCAAATATCAAGGAAAGACGGGATTTTTCCTGCGCCATATTCGACGCCAGGGGTGATCTGGTCGCCCAGGCAGCCCATATTCCGGTGCATCTCGGCGCCATGCCGAAAACCCTGCAGCATGTCCTTGACTCCCACTGTTTTAATCCCGGTGATGTGGTCATTGTCAACGATCCTTTCCACGGCGGCAGCCATCTGCCGGATATAACCTTGGTCGAGGCGGTGTTTGCAGTCAGCGGCAAACCGCTTTTTTACGCGGTGAACCGAGCCCACCATGCCGATGTGGGCGGCAAAAACCCCGGTTCCATGGGCTTTGTCACGGATATTGCCGACGAAGGGGTGCTGATTCCTCCTACCCTGCTTGCCTGCCGGGGCAAAATTAATGAGGACTTTCTTGCCGGATTCCTGGCAAAGGTCAGAAATCCAGAGGAACGCCAGGGTGACCTCAGGGCTCAACTCGCCGCCCTCAAGCGCGGCAGAACCAGGCTGCTTGAACTGCACGCCAAATACGGCACTCAACATATTGACACCATCATTGGCCAGTTGCAGGGCTATGCCGAGCGGCTCATGCGGGCAACCATTGCCGGCCTGCCGGACGGAACCTACGGTTTCTGTGATTTTCTGGATAATGACGGGATAACGAAAAAGAAGCTGCCCATAAGGGTCGAGCTTACCATTGATCATGATGAGGTGGTGGCCGATTTCAGCAGCTCAGCGGACCAGGTCGGATCGCCGCTTAATACGGTGGAATCCGTGGTGACCTCCGCCACTCTTTACGTCTTCCAGTGTCTGATGGGTGAGGGATTTCCCATCAACCAGGGCAGCTACCGGCCCATCCGCATCATTACCCGGCCCGGCTCCCTGCTCAACGCCCAGCCGCCGGCGCCGGTTGCCGCAGGCAATGTGGAGACATCCCAGCGCATCGTCGACACCCTTTTCGGAGCCCTGGCCCAGGCCAGCCGGGAAAAAATCCCGGCCGCCAGCTGCGGCTCGATGAACAATATCGCCATCGGCGGCATGGATCACAGAACAGGCAGACAATACACCTACTACGAAACCATCGGCGGCGGCATGGGCGCGCGGCCGAACAGCCCCGGCATCTCGGCCATCCATACCCATATGACCAACACCATGAATACACCGGTGGAAGCATTGGAACACAGCTTTCCGCTGCAGATTGAAAAATACGCGATACGCTACGGATCTGGGGGTGAAGGAAAGGAGCAGGGAGGAGACGGCATCATCCGCACCTATCGATTTCTGTCAACAGGACAGGTGTCGCTGCTGACCGAAAGAAGGGAGATTCCACCCTACGGACTGCAGGGCGGATCACCCGGCCGAAAAGGGGAAAATCTGCTGATTCATCAGAATAGAATTAAAAAAATAGCAGGGAAAACCAACCTTGCCGCCCAGGCGGGCGACAGACTGATTATTAAGACACCCGGCGGCGGGGGCTGGGGCAGCCCAGGATAAACGTATCAAGCGGCTTTCGTAAAATGCCGCATATCTCCCTCAGGAGAGAGGCAGGAGCCCTTACCGCCGGTGTCCATAATTTATTTTGCGGGTCACTCAATCCGCTTTCTGCTGGCATCTCTCATGCAGAATGCACACCCCTTTCTGTTTGAGAATCTCATCAATCTCCTTAGGGGAGAGAATGGAATTCTTATGATGACTCAGATAAACGATACAGTCGGAACAGACATTTAAAGCGGTACGATAATCATCGAGCTTACTGGCAATCTCCCAGCAGGGCATGCTGCGCTGGATGCGGGCTGTGCACCTCTGATTACCGCATTGCATAATTTCCCAACAGGAATATTGAGAACTTACAGACATCACTTTCACATCACTTAATGGTACTTCCACCTCGTTCAATGCTGTCTCTCTAAGCATTTTCACCCTCTCACTCAAGAGTTTCCCCTTATTCAGAGATGATCAATTTGAGTCTCATGTACTGCGTGAGACCCACACGCTTAACACTATACGGCAAACTGTTCGATTTTGGAAATGAGCTCCTCCCTCCCCTCCCCGGTTTTCGCGGAAAACAGCACCCGATCCGCCTTGGAAATGCCGAAACCGGCATCAAGAACGGCGGCGTGGTGCAGTCGTTTATTGGCAGTCAACTTATCCTGCTTGGTATATACCAGCAGTAGTGGAATATGTTCATTTTTCAGCCAGGTTACCAGTTCAAGGTCCTGGCTCTTCACCTCATGGCGGATATCGATAATCACCACGACGCAGATTAATGTCTCGCGATTAAGAATATAGGAAGAGATCAAACCCTTCCAGTCATTTTTTATCTTGTTTGGGACCTTGGCATAACCATAGCCAGGCAAATCAACCAGATAAAGCCCCTGACTGAGTAGAAAAAAATTCAGACTCTGGGTCTTGCCGGGCACGGAACTCACCTTGACAAGATCGCGCCGGTTCAAAAGTTTATTGATGAGGCTCGACTTGCCCACATTGGAGCGGCCGGCGAAGGCTATTTCCGCATATTGTGCCTCAGGCAACTGGGATGTGTTAAAAACACTTTTTACAAAAATCGCCTCTCCATTCTGCCATATGCCCATCAGTTAAATTACCTTGTTCAAGGCGTATTCGATGATGCCTTCCGCACCTGCCTTGAGAAGCCCGGGAATCAAATCACGCACCTGATGTTCGGAAATAACGGTCTCAACCGAAAACCACTTTGTATTGTAAAGAGGAGCAATGGTCGGGCCATTCATGCTGGGCAGCATAGCGATCACCTTTTCAAGTTTTTCCTCCGGCACATTCATCTTCAGGCCGACAATCTTGTCCGCCCTGAGGGCGCCCTGCAACAGCATGGCGATATTTTCAATCTTTTCACGTTTCCATGGATCATTCCAGGCCGCCTTGTTGGCGATCAACTGGGTATTGGAAGTCATCAGTTCATGGATGATTTTCAACCCATGGGCTCGAATGGTGGACTCGGTTTCCGTCACTTCGACAATGGCATCGGCCAGGCCGGAGACCACCTTGGCCTCGGTTGCGCCCCAGGAAAACTCAATATCAACATGAATATTTCTTTCCGCGAAAAAACGCCTGGTATAGCCAACCAGCTCCGTGGCGATTTTCTTACCCTCCAGATCCTCAACGGTCTTCATAGCGGAATCACCCGGCACGGCGATGACCCAGCGGGTGGGTTTCCGGCTTACCTTTGAGTAGATGAGATCTTCAACAACAACCACGTCCGATTCATTTTCCAGAGTCCAGTCCTTGCCGGTAATGCCGGCATCAAGGATACCTTCTTCAATATAGCGGGACATCTCCTGGGGGCGGCAGATGGAGCAGGAAAGCTCAGGATCATCAATCTCCGGGAAATAATTTCTGGAAGAGAGCTTAATCTGCCATCCGGATTTGGCGAAAAGCTCAATGGTCGCCTTTTCCAGGCTGCCCTTCGGAATACCAAGCTTTAGCTTTAGTTCATTCATTTCTTATATACCTCCTGTGGATCAAACACAGGTTTATCTTTGATTACGAGTTCGTCGCCCTGCACGCGGCGGAAAAAACAACTTCGATATCCTTTATGGCACGCCGCGCCTCCCAACTGCTCAACCCTGTATACAACTGTATCTTCATCGCAATCAACCAAAATTTCTTTGACCAGCTGCACATGGTTGGAGGATTCACCCTTCAGCCAGAGCTTGTTGCGCGAACGGCTCCAGTAGTGGGCCTTGCCGGTGGACAGGGTTTTCTCCCAGGCTTCCTGGTTGATATAGGCCAGCATGAGAATCTCGCCGGTCACGTGGTCCTGGGCAATCACCGGAAGAAGCCCTCCCCCTTTGTCAAATCTCAGTTTCTGCATCGTTTTTTTCCTGCTTTTTTACCCGCTGTTCCCGACTATTTTCCTTTTCAATGAAATGAATCATGCATGACGTCCTGAAACGGCAGTATTCTCCGGGGTGGGAACAGACGGCCTGATCGGAATCGACCTTTTCCTTATATTTCTCGCAAAGCAACTCCAAAACTTCACCTGACCTGGAAGTCTAACTGCCGTAACGGCACACCAAAAGGCTTCAAGCATGTCTCCTGACCCTCAAAAGGATTGCCAAGCCAAACCTAAAGCTCTCAGATTATGCCCATCAAAGGATTTTGTCAAGTTTTACCACCGGCAGAAGAAGAACCTGCACTTGACAAGGTGGCCATCCTCCCGTAAGAATAAGAAAAAATCTGATTGGTTATATATTATATTACTTATGCTGACTACTTTCCGCACATACCTGGCTGGTTACGGTCTTTCTGAAGGAACACAGGAACTGGTGTATCTCGCGGTGACCATACTGTTTGTCGCCTTTCTTGCACTGGCCATTACCTGGTTTTCCCGGCGCATTATCATCCCGGTTATGGAAAAAACAGCCTATCGCAGCAGCTTCCAATGGGATGACATCTTTATCCACAACCACTTTTTCAAAAGGCTGGCCACACTGCCGGCGGCTGTTGTTTTATACGAAGCGGCTGATCTCGTTTTTTCTGATTACAGTCACATCAATTTGATCATCAAGCGGCTGGCCTTGATCCTGCTCGTCATCATCGGCATCCGGGTAGCGGATGCAGCTCTGCGCTCATTCCATCAGATATATGACAACTCCAAACTGGCCTCGGACTGGCCGGTTAAAGGATATATCAGCGCCGTAAAAATCATTCTTTATATCCTTTCAACCATTTTCATCGTCTCCATTCTCACCGGTAAATCCCCCTGGGGTATCATCAGCGTTCTGGGCGGTCTGACCGCGGTTCTGCTGCTGATATTCAAAGATACGATCCTGGGTTTTGTCGCCAATCTGCAGTTGACGGCAAACGACATGATCCGGGTGGGCGACTGGATAGAAATGCCGAAACGCGGTGCCGACGGAGATGTGATCGATATATCCCTGCACACGATTAAGGTACAGAACTGGGACAAAACCATTACCACCATCCCTACCTATCACCTGGTGAACGAGGATTTCAAAAACTGGCGGGGTATGACCCAGTCCGGCGGACGCAGAATCAAACGCGCCATATACATCGATACCAGCTCAATCACATTCTGCACGGATGAAATGCTGGAACATTTTAAAAAATACGAACTTCTTGATGACTATCTGCAGAATAAGGAAAAGGAGATTGCAGAATACAACAGTGCCCATCACCCTGAGCCGGGAAAATTTGGTGGGCGGCGGCAGACAAATATCGGCGTTTTCAGAGCCTATATCCAGGCATATCTGCACAATAACCCCAATATCAACCAGGAACTGACTTTTCTGGTGCGCCATCTTGCCCCCACGCCCCAGGGGCTGCCCATAGAAATTTATGTTTTCAGCGCTGAAAAAAAATGGGCAGTTTATGAGTCTATCCAGGCAGACATCTTTGACCATCTGCTGGCTATAGTCCCCGAATTTGGTCTCCGGGTCTTCCAGTATCCTTCCGGCCACGACCTGCAACAGATGGCGGGCGGGAAATAAGGGACTCGGAAAATACCAAAATACCATAACGCATCCCGTCTTCAGGCCATCTTTGGCCGTGCCTCAATCACAAAATCCTCGCCGGAGCACTGCTACGCCTGCGGTTTTGCTCAATCGGCGCAACCAAATCTGACCCAAATCCGGGCGCGATCCAGGTAAATTAACATTTTCCGAGTCCCTAAGAAGTCAAGCGCTCAATGTTTACCAGTCTTCTCTTTAATGCCACTTGAGGGTAAAAAGTCTTTTTTTTTCACCACAAAGCACACAGAGATTATAGTCAGTTAACTCTGTGGGCTCTGTGCTCTCCGTGGTGAATTTTCAGATGGTTCGAGTCCCTCAATGTTTCCTTGATTTTTTTTCAATTCCGTTCCGGAAATTCACCACAGGCAGATAGATAACCAATAAATATATTTTGCATATTTTTTTATCATGCCCACGCAACAGCTCCTCATTTTTTGTTGAATAATCAATCTGCGCCGTGATAATATCTCTGAGTTATGAAAAATATTCAATCGCTACATAATGTTCTCATTGTTGATGACGAAGAAGTCATCTGTGATACCTTTTCCCGCCTTCTCACCTATGCCGGCTATACATGCCAAGTGGCCCAGAACGGAAAAGAGGCGTTGAGAATGCTGGAGCAGCAGGAATTTTCGCTTCTGCTGTCCGATATCAATATGCCTTTTATGAGCGGTCTTGATCTGCTGCGCACCGTGGTTGAGAAACACGGAGATCTGGCCGTGTTGATGATAAGCGGTATCGATGACCGGGATGTTGCCATCAACTGTCTTGAAATGGGGGCCTACGGTTACATCATCAAACCCGTGCAGATGAACGAACTTGTCATCAATGTCGCCAATGCGCTGCACCGCAGAGAACTGGAAATCGTCAACAAAAGATACAATCAGCAGCTACAGAAGCTGGTTGAGGCCAGGACGGAAGAGCTCAATCTTGCCAGAGAAGAAACGATCATGACCCTTGGCAAGGCCGCGGAGTTCCGGGACAACGAAACAGCCCAGCACACCATTAGAATGAGCCACTATTGCCAGATGCTGGCGCGACAATGCGGCCTGCCGGAAAGCCAGTGTGAGCAGATCCGGCTGGCCAGCCCACTGCATGATATCGGCAAGATCGGCATATCCGACACCATTTTGTTGAAACCGGGCAGGCTTACTGATGAGGAATTTGTCATTATCCAGCAGCACCCGGAAATAGGCTATCGCATTCTGGTGGATGCAAAATCAGACTCACTCCGCCTGGGCGCCACAATTGCCTATACCCACCATGAGAAATTTGATGGAAGCGGCTATCCGAGAAAAATGAAGGGAACGGCCATTCCCGTCGAAGGCAGGATTGCCGCTATCAGCGATGTATTTGACGCCCTGACCACGAATCGCGTTTACAAATCAGCAATCGAGGTCGACAAGGCAGTTGAAATCCTGAAAGAGGGGAGAGGGAGTCACTTTGATCCTGATCTGCTGGATATATTCCTGCAGAATATGGAAACCATTCTGCGCATCAAAGAGCAATGCGCAGACCATAAGGAGTAAACGGCTGTTGGGGATTTTTCCAACGCATTGCCACGAAATATTCATGGCATTTTTCCCCGGACCGTTAACTTGGCAATTGCTCCATTCTGTCTCCTGCGCGACTTACGAAGCAATCCTGAATTTTTCCACCAGTTTCTTGAGACCTACGGCAAGCTCGACAAGCTCACTGGTTGATGCGCTTATCTTCTGCAATTCCGTGCCCCCTGCCTTGATTTCCTGATCAATCTGCTGGATATTTTCCGCAACCTGCGCAGCTCCGGAGGAGAGCAGATTAATCGCCTCCGCCACATGGTTGACCCCGGAATGGGACTGGGAAACCGTATTGGAGATGGCGGCTGTCATCCTGCTCTGGCTCTCAACCGACTCCGAGATGGTTGTTGAAGAGGCGTGGGATTTTTTGACGATTTCGGCAACATCCGCGATGGCCTTCACCGCCTGATGGGTGTTTTTCTGCACATCGGTAATCTGCAGGGCAATACGGTCCGCGGCCTGGGAACTCTGCAATGCCAGTTCTTTCACCTCCCCGGCCACCACGGCAAAACCCTTGCCCGCCTCACCGGCCCGCGCCGCTTCAATGGTGGCATTTAAGGCAAGCAGCTTGGTCTGCTCGGTAATATCATGGATGACCTTGGTGATCTCGCCTATTTCTTCGGTGCCCGCGTTCAGTTTTTCCATTGACACCCTGGCCTGCTCAGACATGGCCAAGGCCGTTTCCGTGATGCTTGCCCCCTGGTCGGCATTCCTGCCGATCTCACCAACGGATTGGGACATCTGCTGCGACGATTCGACAACCATTTCCATATCCTTCAACATATCGCCGGCGATAAGCGAGGCCTGTTCCACCTGTCGGTTCATATCCTCTGTGGCATTGGTGACTTTGGCCGAATGGCTGATCATGCCATCCGAACTGGTGGCCAGTTGATTGACTATCTCAGTCAATTGATCGGAAGAATGGTTCAGCCGGACGGAATTCTCCTGAATCTGCTCGATCATGCCGGCCAGATTTTCCACCATGCGACTCAGCGAATTACCAAGCACATCGTGCTCCGAGTAGACATTTACTTCTTTGGTCAGATCACCTGAGGCAATTGCTTCAGCAAGTTCGGCCCGCTTGCGCAATCCGACGATCATGAGATCCATACTGCGGCCCAGGTCGCCCACCTCATCTCTCTGCTTCATATTGAGATTTTCACGCACATCACCCTGGGCTACTCTATTGGCCATGGCCACACAGGCAAGAATTGGTTTGCTGATGGAAACGGCGACGAAAACTGCCAGCACAACAGAGATGACGATACCGGCAAAACCGACCACCCCCATGACCACACCGGCGGAATTTATCTGCTGCAGGGTTTTCTGCCTGACTTGTCCCATTTGCTCCTGACTCATCTTGATATGATTTGCCTGAAACGTGCGCAGGGTATTCAAGGTATCCTGCAGAGCCTGGGTGGTGTCTGAACGAAGTTTGAGAGCTACGGCGCTATGGCCGGCCCATATGTCTGAAAAATCCTCCAGATTAAATTTCAGATCACCGGAAATACCGGGCATCACCTGCTCAAATTCCAGCTCAATCTCGGCCTTGTTTTCAGGGACAGGGTCTTTCATATCAGCTGAGACCAAATCTATCACACTTAATATTTCATTTCCCTTTTCAGTGGGAACGCCGGAGAGACCTGAACGAATTTCCTTGATCAGGGCGATAGCGGAATTCTGCTGTTTAGCCAGGGCCTCAAAACGAACCCCTGCCGCATCAATAAGCTGCTCAAGTTGAGTAAGGGCGCCCATAACCGGTTCATCACCGGCAATGGACTCCAGTGATTTCAACTCGGCAATGGTGCTTTTCGCCTCATCCCGATCAGCATCGTTCATAAAATAAAAATAACGGCTGGCAGTCTGCTGGGTCTGGCCGATAAGCGTGGTCAACCTGTTTTCCGAAGTCAGCGTCTTTTCCGAACTGTGGATAATCTCGGAAACGGTTGCCCCGAGCGAATGGAAATTCTTAAAACTCAGTGAAGCAATGGCAATAAGAAAAAAAATGATGATAAACGATGGGATAAGGATTTTAAGCTTCAAGGAGCCCCGGAAAGAAAATTGCGGTGGTATTTTCCTGGTCATATTCAGCAAACTCCGGTTGCAGGATCTGATATATTTTCACACTGTCAATGGAAATTATAACAGATTCCCACGTTATTATATTAACTCTTTTCAATAAAATAGACCGCCCATCAAAAAAGATGAGCGGCCTATCCCAAACAGACCTGATTTTCTGTCAATGCAGTTTAACAACCAGCAGATTCCATCTGCGATATCTGCCGGTTACTTAGAAACGAACATCCATCAACATGTAGTAATTCTCCAGTTCGGCATCCGTCTCAGCAGGCTGTCCCAGATGAGAACCACTGCCCGTATAATCATATTCGATTAAAGTATAACCGACCCGGAAGAAAAGATTTTCGTTCACCGGCTGGATATAGTACAGCTCGTAGGCATCACCGCGGGTGGCCAGCTTGTTGAACATCTCGGTGCTGGCCATGGTCATGCTCATCCAGTATTTGGAGCCATGGTTATACTCAAAACCGATTTTCGGGTCATTAAGCGGGGCAAACGGGATGGTGTAGCGCACACCGGCAAAAATACTCGAACCGCTCCTATCCTCAGTACCGTCAGACAACAGACCCATGTATGTGGGCCTACCGAACAATGCGGAATAATCAACAAATTCACCATTGGCATCAGTTCTGTTCGCTGCCCAGGAAGCGAAAATATCAAAACGTGAATCGAGGAAGTTGGATGCCTGCATGTGGATACCGTACATATCCATATCACCCACACTTATAGGCGAATCCGATCCTAGGAACGAACTGGGCAGATCGGTCATGTGGGCATAGCTCAACACCACCAGACTATTTTTCAGACCGGGAATCTCGCTTTCAAGAAAGGTAGCGTACATATTGGTGTCACCGGCATTTGCATCATCAAAGAAGGAAAAGCTGGATGAATCATCATCGTCACTGTGATATCCCTTGCCATAAGCCAGACGCCATCCCGAATTCTTCAGACCAGTATAGCGTTCAAGTCCAAGGGTAACGACAATACCGTCATTTTCCGCGTCAAAGAGCAGCCCCGGATAGGTGGACTGGCGCTGCCTGTTCTCCTTATACTCCAACGGGGGGCCCTCGGAGGAAGGATGACGACCAACAGTAACGGCAATGGGTAAAATAAAATCGGGGACCCAGTCGACATAGGCGCGGTCAAGCTTGACCCCGCTTGTTCCCGGACGGTGGGCACTGTTCATGTCGTTATACAGGGCGGTGGTGGTATAATCAGAATCACCCCAGTTCTTGTAAACCGTCATCCGGCCGTGGAAACTTAGCGTCGGATTGATCTGGGCATCCATATTCAACCGGAAACGATTGGTCCAGTTATTGTCATCATCTTCATCGCCGGACATGGACGAGGCTGTCGGCACGCCGTTCACATATTTTATCTGGACATCATTGAGACCAAGATCCGACAACTTGTAATTGTCCACCCGGGTTCGCATTTCGGCACCCCAGTTGATGCGGTCTTTCAGAGTTTTGGTTTCCACCACATCAAGGGTGTCATAGATATTATTGATATCACCGTTCAGCTTGTCAAATTCCTCACGGGTGACAACGGCAGGAGCCGGCGCCGGGGCCGTTTTGCCGCCCTCCTCCAGCATATCAACCCTTTTCTGCAGGGCATCCAGTCTGTCCATAATGGCTTTATAGGTATTTGCAGGTATGGTAACGGTATCTGCCCCTCCCGCCAAAGCTGTTCCCGACCACAACAGCAGCGCTCCTGCTGTCAGTAAGTATTTTTTCATCTCTTTTCTCCCTTATGATACTTTTACTTTGGAATAGCCGCGGTCTCCGGACGGTCACTGTCTGCGGCAAATTGCTTGAGATACTCGATAACGCTCTGCAGTTCATCAGCAGTTAAAACTCCCGATATATCGGTAGCGTGTCGGTTTCTGTCAAAAAACTTTTGCCAAACCACAGCGGCCTTATCCGCCGGATTCACGGGTGGAGCCTGCCCGCCCTTCTGGTGACAGGAACCGCATTTCTGCCGAAAAAGTGCCCCACCATCAGCGTATACAGCGGTGGTCGATAGTGCTGTGGCCAATGCCATACAGCAGACAATTCGCCATTTCATTTTTTTCCCCCCCCCAATAATTTTGTATTGTATTTTAAGTGCGCTTCACGCACCACTCCTCTTGCAAGCATTTCTTTGTGACGGGCCTAAAGAATCCAGGGTTATTATTATACACAGCGCGGCAAGGCGGCTCCGCCGGCTCCTCGCTCGTTTCGCGCCTGGATGAGCGCCTCGAACTTATGACGCTATTGTATTGATAACCCAGCAACCCAGCAGACAACATTTTTTATCTGATCACCATTGTTACCCTTTCAAGGCCCAGGACAAGACATTCCATAGAGATCAGGAATCTCCCCGGCCGACTCTGGAGAACGAGCAGGAAATTCTCTGCATCTCCCGCGGAGATTTGCTGAAATTTGACTGTCTCGCCTTTATGCCCTTGAGGGTGTTTATGCCCCTTGCGGGTAAAAAACCGCCCGCCGTAAAGTGGGCAAGTCCTTGATTTATCGTCACAAAAATTCCTGGTCAGGACTTTTTTTTGCGAAGCCATCAAATTTCCAGGTGATCATTTTTTTTACAATTTGCTTACAATTGAATATGTTATATATTGCCTATCAATAACTTGTCAAATCTTTAGGTTATTTTTTCCCATCATACTAAAAAACCTATACTATGGAAAATACAGAAGAAACCATTGCCGGCATTAAAGCCCTTCTCCGTCAATGCCGCGTAGATTCACAGGGCATAGTAAGCGACCCGGTTGTACGGCAATGGAGCAATATTGACATCGACCAGAATACTGCTGTTCTTGTCGATCTTGACATTAACGTCCAAGAGGTAGTTGCAGCTGTTACCGGTTACCAGAAAACGGTTGACGAGACACTACAGCAGGTAATCAGGTTGGAGAATGAACTGAGCAACCTGGAGGCAGACCTGCGGTTGAACAGTCTTCCTGTTGAAGAAGCCCAAAGGTTAACACGCAAACTGCTGCATGATGCACAAGAACTGCAGACACCCCTGGCAAAAATCAGACAATACAAAGCAATACTGGTTGCCGCGGCCAAAGATATACAGGGGAAATTTTCCCTGAAAAATCTCCTCCAGATTGCCCAAATCAATGCCGCCAAATCCCACAAGGAAAGGGAGATGTTTGAGAAGGGGTACATGGTTTTCAAACTGGTAACCCCGGATAAAAATTTCAAGGAGGATTTTTTAAACATTCATGATGTTTCGGCAAAAGCTGACAGGATTGAAGCCAAATTCCGTCAACTTGATCTACCGACCATCCCTGAACTGGCCAAGGTCATATTAACCTGCCAGATTGACACCTGCTATGAGGCCCTTCAAGAAATCAATCGTTTTCTGGCATTCATCAACCATTCGCTCAAAGGCGAGATCACCCAGATCGACATCATTAACGAAGATATCAAGTCATTCAAATCGAAACCCTTTTCAGAAATCCTTGAATCGCTGGCAAATGAAGGGAATAAATTATGCCGAAACATCAATGAGTTTCAGTATAAAGCAAACTTCATCAAAGAAATTGAAAATACTGATCTGCTGCTTGACAATCTCCAGACTTTCTATGAATCCCTGCGCTACTCGTACTATCCCCATCTTGCCGTGACGATGAATGAGTCAGGCTTCCGGCTTAACCCCCGGGTTATTGCCGTTGAGACCGGAAGCGGTTATTTCAGGGGCCTGTGGGGAATTATCCGCCGACTCAAACTGGCCTTATCAGCCACGGACGGCAGCGGATCAATTGACAAAGACATCCTCAGCCAAAAAATATTCATTGCCCTGTCTTCCTGCCCTTACTATTATTGCGGGAACAGTGAAGATGCTGCACGGATACCGGATTTTATTGACAGCCTTATCAGCAAATTCAGAAAACCATACCCCTATGATGATCTTTTTCGTCTCATAAAAGATGCAATCACAACGTATGGCTCTCTCATAGAAAAGGATTTTGCTCAATTCAAGGCCGAAAAGAGACCGGATCCTGCTGAGGATGAGGGTTCCCTTTCCCCTCCGCTCATGCCGGAGATCCTGATGGGCCGACTGCTAAGTAAAATTGAGACAGGCAGCGCCCGCCTCTGTTCTCTGCAGAATCGAAACTGAGACCTGCTTGCAAGCCGGGAACATACCGGCATGGCAAAAACATATTTTCTCCGACACCCCAGCTGCTGTCGGGAGACCTGGTAGCGACCAGCAACAATTATTAAAGGAGTAAAGTCACATGCACAAGGCAAAACCCGGTGATCTTGTCACCGTCATTTATGATGGCATTCTTGAAAACGGAGAGATATTTGAATCATCCCAGGAGAACGGACCTCTGCAATTCCGCATAGGAACAGGCAGTGTCATGATCGCTTTTGAAAAGGCGGTCATCGGTATGGGAATCAATGAAAGCAAGGAAATCCGCCTGCAGCCGGAAGAGGCTTACGGGTTGTCCAAAGAGGAATTGATCCACACCGTAAGCCTTGCAAGCTGGGATAAAAAGGCGGACATTAAGCCGGGGGTCGTGGTGGGAATGACCATGGAAAAAGATGGGGAGCAGCATCAGGTGCCGGCCATGGTCACTGAGGTTTCCGGTGACAAGGTGACCATTGATTTTAACCACCCGCTTGCCGGCAAGCAGATCCTTTACAAGCTAACCGTGCAGAACATAGAACCACTTCAAGCGGCCGCCTCTGCCCTGAACTGATCTGCCGCCAACTGTTCCCGCCATACTGACAAGGTTATTTGAATATGGTTGCCATGCCCCCCCAGAACAACATGCCGGTAGGCCTGTCCATTGCAGGATCAGATCCTTCCGGCGGGGCCGGCATCCAGGCGGACATCAAGACATTCACCGTCATCGGTGTCTATTGCGGGGCGGCGATCACGGCCCTTACCTCACAGAACACCCTGGGTGTATCATCGTATCTGCCGTTGCCCGCCGCTTTTGTCAAAAAACAGATTCAGGATGTACTCGATGACCTGAATGTCACCCACATTAAAATCGGCATGGTGGGTAACCAGGAAATTGCCCGGGCCATCGGCGAAGTCCTGACAGAATTTACCGGAGAGGTCATTTATGACCCTGTCATCAAATCTTCAGGCGGGGTTTCCCTTTTCACAGCCGGCAGCACGGCGGTAACCGAACATATCATCAGTCATGCAACTGTTGTCACACCAAACATTGCGGAGCTGGAAATCATTTCCGGCAAAGAGTGCGGCGCTGCAGGCAGCGCCCTTGCCGCCGCCCAAGGCCTGTTTGCCCTCTCCTCCCGGCTCAAGGCGGTTTGTGTCAAGGGAGGGCATATGAATGTCCAGGGGAAAACCGTTACCGACTACCTGGTGCAGAAAGTTGCACCGGAAAAATGGACGGAGGAGTCGGGCTTTCATATTTCCAGAATCGAGCATCCCAGGATCTTCAGCCGCAACACCCATGGCACGGGCTGCACCTTTGCTTCCGCCCTCACCGCCTATTATATGCGCACCGGGGACCTCAACAAGGCATTCACCTCTACCTGCGCCTTCATGGACACCTTGCTCAACAGAAGCGCCGCATATTCTATCGGCCACGGCACCGGTCCTCTGCTGCACCATGAATTTACCAGGGGTAAAAAGGATACGGACGAGGATTTGTCGTAACGGAGAATGGGGTTGAAAAAACCTACCGATGCCGCGTAGGGGCACCCCTTGTGGGAGCCCTCAGCCCGGCCTGACACCCAATGTGGGCCACTTGGTACTCGAAAATATCGGGACCATGGCGGCAATGTGCCTCGCGATCCAGGACATAACAAATCAATTACCAAACATTCATTGCTACCCCGCCTCATTCCCATAGAGTCATGGCATCCATAAATAACAAGGGCACCCCTTGGCCTGGCCTGTTTGTAAGGGCGGTTCGCGAACCGCCCCTACGCGAACCAGCAGTGTGACGGCACAATGGGCTGTATGATCAATATGTCATGCGGACACGGCCGCAGTCGGGGCAGACCCAGGTGGGACCGTTGCTGATGCCCCAAAGATTCTCGCGAAAACACTCCTCGCAGATCTGGAAGCCGCAGGGGCAATTAAAACAATAGGGCAACTTCTTCTTGCAGCAATGGCAGACAAACTCACCCTTCCTGCGGCGGCGCTGGATGCTCTTCTTCTGCTCTTCCATCAGGACTCGTGTTCGCCAATGCCTTCTATCGGCTGCAGCGGCAACTTGATGACAAAAGTTGCCCCGCTGCCCGGATTTCCTTCAACATGGATGGCGCCATGATGATAATGGAGGATATAGCGGCAGATTGCCAGGCTGATCCCCTGGCCTTTCTGATGATGGGCCACATCCTTGATGGCAAATTCATCAAATATATGCTCCCGCATATGGGGATCAAGGCCTTCGCCCTCGTCCTGCACGCTGACGAACAGAATCCCGTCTGTCTGCCAGCTTTTAATGGTAATGGTGCCTGAATCCGGGGAAAACTTAAAGGCATTATCGATGACAAATTTAAAGACGTTGATCAGGAGCGGCCAGTCGGCCTGCAAAATGATGGAGTCATCAAAATCGGTGGTAATGCCGATATGCCTGTCGAGATTCTCCTCAACCAGGTTGTTGATGACATTGGCCAGCATGCCGCTGACCGGTTCCGGATTGAAATGCAGCTCCATTCCGGCTTTCAGCTTGCAGAGCAGAACGGCATTTTTCATGAACTGAAAAAGCTGCTGTCCGGATTTAGCAATAAGACCCGCGAGTTCCTTTCCTTCTTCCGACAAAGTGGGGTCACTGACCAGTAACTCGGCGCAGCCGATGATGCCGCTGACCGGAGTCCTGGTTTCATGGGTAATCAGGGTAAGCAGATCACCCTTGACCTGGTCCACCTCCTCCTTGTTTTTCAGCTGGGTAAACACGCGCACTTTGGCCAGCAGTTCCTCTTTTTCAAAGGGTTTGCCGATATAATCATCAGCTCCGGCCTCATAGCCCATCAGACGTTCATTGACGCGGGCATGGCCGGATACCATGATTATTTTGGTAAAACGGTACCGATTGTCCGCCCTGATTTTCCGGCAGACCTCATAGCCGTTCATGGCGGGAAGCTGGATATCGAGCAGAATAAGGTCGGGCTTGAATGAGGGCAGAATTTCAAGGGCCTGCTCACCTGACTCGGCGGTTTCAACAATATAATTATCGACCGAGGCCAGCAGGTCCTGGATGTAAAACAGGATGATCGGCTCATCATCGACGACTAAAATTTTATACTGAACCTTCAAATCTCACTCTCATGCTGCAATAGTAAAAAAAGCTGATAAGCCGGAAACTAAGCCAAGGACTGATTACATTTTTTCTAACGGAATCAATCTATTTTCGGTTATAGTATTCCACAATTGAACCATTGTAAAAACAATTTTAACAGGGTGCGACACAATGTTACTGGCAGTGGATATCGGCAACAGTCATATGGTGCTTGGCCTGTTTCAGGACAAAAACCTTGTCTGCGATTGGCGCATGCAAACAAACCGCAGCACCACATCCGATGAACTGGCGGCCGGACTGCAAGGGCTTTTCCAGCTGAAAAATCGCCGGCTTAATGAAATAACCGGCATGATCATCGGCTCCGTGGCTCCTCCCCTGGAATCCGTCTGGTGCAACCTGGCAAAAAAGTACCTCAACTGTGAGCCCCTGCTTGTCACGGGCGGGAAAATTGATACCGGTATCATTATTGTCACCGACAATCCCAGGGAAGTAGGCGCAGACAGGATTATCAATTCGGTCGCCGCTTACAGCCGTTACCAAAAAGCTCTGATCATCGTGGACTTCGGCACGGCGATCACCCTTGACTGTGTTTCCGGGAGGGGGGAATACATGGGTGGAGCAATTGCCCCGGGCCTCGGCATATCCTTTGACGCCCTCATTAACCAGACGGCAAAACTGCCCAGAATCGATATCAATTCACCACCGCGGCAACCCATCGGCACCAATACGGAAACTGCGCTGAAATCAGGCCTTCTATATGGTTTCGGCGGCCTGGTGGAAGGCCTGATCAACCGGATAGCCCAACAGTTCCACCCCGATATCCCCAAGGTGATCGCCACCGGCGGCATGGCCGGGGTCATTGCTCCCTTTGCCCCATCAATCGAATCAGTGGAACCCATGCTCACCCTGGAAGGATTACAGATCATCCATGCACGAAACAGCTGAGCAGGCCCCATCTCTTTTTCCCCGCGCCTTAAGAAGGGGGGACACCATCGGCCTGGTTGCGCCCGCCGGCCCCTGGGACGAGGAGGAGTTCGCCCGGGGAGTGCAGATTCTCGACCAATACGGCTTCAAGGTGAAAATAGCCCGCGATCTGACGACAAGGGAGAATTATCTGGCCGGGCCGGACCGACATCGCGCAGACATCTTCCATGAGATATGGCGCGACCCGGAGGTCAATGCTGTGCTGTCGGTGCGCGGCGGCTATGGATCCCTGCGCATCCTGGCGGCCATTGATTATGAACTGATCCGCGAGCAGCCGAAAATCTTCATCGGCTTCAGCGATATCACCGCCCTGCACAGTGCGATTTTGCAGCAGACCGGCCTGACCACCTTTCACGGGCCCATGGTCACAACCTTGGCCAAAATCGACAAAGAGTCCCTGCTCTCCTTTTTTGACACCATCACCAGCGGCACCTGCCGGCCAATAACCACCCGTTCTGTTGAGATCCTCAAATCAGGCCAGGCATCAGGCAGGCTCATCGGCGGCAACCTGAACACTGCAGTCCATCTGCTGGCCACCCCCTTTGAAGTGTCATGGCGGGATAAGATTGTCTTTCTGGAGGATGTGGGAGAGGCCCCCTATCGCATTGACCGCATGCTGACCCATCTCAAAATGGCAGGCAGGTTTGCCGGCATCCGCGGCCTTATCCTCGGCTCTTTTACCAACTGCGGAGACCAGGAAATGATCTGGGCCAGGGTGATGGAGCTTTTTGGCGATGAAAACCTGCCGATCTGGGCAAATTTCCCCATCGGCCACGGCAAACAGAACATGATTGTGCCGGTGGGCAGCGAGGCACGCATGGATTCTTCCACCGGCACGCTCAGCTTTCCGGCACCCTGCTGCCGCATCCCGTAAGCAAATTACAAAAGCCATTGACAGGTACTTTGCAAAAATCTTATATTTCAAGACCTAGGAGTCTGTCGGACTTTGCACAAAATCCAAACAAACGTAATCAGCCAAAATGGCTTAACTTGTTAATGTTCCGATATAATATTTGATTTTTTTCTGTATTTGTAGTATATTTCTGTGTAATTTCAACAAATTACACATTGAGACAAACCCCATGAGTTCAAATTTTAAATCTGCGAATAGACATCAGCAATATCTCTTCCCGCCATCGCTTCAAGACTGGCTGCCGGAAAACCATCTGGCTCGCTTTGTCGTTGATATCGTATCACAGCTCAACCTGCGGCCTCTATCGGAGGCATATGCCGGCAGAGGTTCCAAGGCTTATCATCCTGATATCCTTTTATCGCTGTTGTTCTTCGGGTATGCCACCGGAGTATTTTCCAGCCGGAAAATAGAACAAGCAACCTATGACTCCGTCGCTTTCCGTTTTATTGCCGCCAATACCCATCCTGATCACGACACGATAGCTACCTTCCGGAAGCGCTTTCTTGATCAACTGCAGCCGCTCTTTGTACAAATCCTGATGCTGGCCCGTGAAATGGGGCTCCTCAAATTGGGCAAGGTGAGCCTTGACGGTACCAAGGTGAAGGCCAACGCCTCCAAACACCATGCCTTGAGCTGGGGGCACGCCTGTGAACTTGAGCGACAACTGCAAGCCGAGGTGCAGGAGCTGATGCGGCTTGCCGAAAAAGCAGACACCGAGGAGATTGCAGATGGCATGAATATCCCGGAAGAGCTGACCCGGCGCCAGGATCGTCTTGCTGCAATTGCCGAAGCCAAAGAGAAAATTGAACAGCGTGCCGCTGAACGATATGCCCGGGAGAAACAGGAATACGATGAAAAGGCAGCCGCGCG
>JAHIVT010000078.1 GCA_018816555.1 Pseudomonadota bacterium | reverse complement strand
TTGCGGCGACAAAAAATCAGACCTTGAACAACGACTACAACGCTCACCTGTTCTGCGCTGGTGGGATATAACAATCTCCCCTAAAACGGTAAATTTGTAATTTCTATCTCCCTAAGTATACTATGCGGCTACCTCAAGAACAGGAATAATCTATAATTCCTGATTCCATTCAAGGCATTAGATTGCCAATGTTAATCTTTTGCCAATATTAACAGTTACTATGTGCGTCAATTTGCCATATTTACAAATATGAAATTTCGTTATTGCGATTTGCTAACCATGTATACAGATAAAGCCAAACTCACTGTAAGGTGAGGACGGAAAGCCAAGGAGCTTCATGCGAGCCGGGTTGCCTGATTTATGAGGGTAGCTCGGCTTTTTTATTATAGGGGCAGCACGATAACAACCACAGGCCACGATCCACCGTCCGAACCGAATACCGAGAAGCGTCCGAAGCCGGTTGTGAAAACGCCATGAAGCGTGCCGAAAAATGAGCAGCGCCGGACGCTCCGTTTAAGGGGGAGTCTCGATGAGCGGAAACAATTTAACAAAAGGAGGAATGATAATGAAAGCGAAATTAGCAGGAAGACTTGCGTTGTTGGTTATGGTGATTCTGAGTGTGACAACACCTGGGGTTGTCCTCGCGGCTTTATTGGAGATGAGTGATTTCGAGTACTACTACAATGGGAGTTCTTTCTTTCACGATGATTTTGAGGACGGGCTAATTCCTGCAGTGCCGCCATATTATTCAGTGACAGGGGATGTCGGCATGACAGAATCCGGCGGGACACTCAAAATGGACACGGCGTTGGCCAAAAAATTTCATGGATTCACCCTACCTGTGTATCTGACTGCGGGCGGATCAGGTTACCTTCAAGGTGTCTTTACCGATGCGGAGCTAAGCAACAGCTCCAAGATTGGGATTGAGATTGGCGGTAGTGATGGCGGAGGTGTATATTTTGCGATAATGAACTATGAAGGCAACGTCATAGCCGTCACTTCATACTGTGGCCCAGGCAACACCAACGTTGTTGACTATGTTGATAACAGACCCGTCCTCGGCTTTACGGGTCTGGGCACCCTGACATTGCGGCTTGACATATCTGATTCGGATCCTAGTGACGGCCTATTTGATGTTCTTCCGGCATACTGGTTCGCCTCCGGCAGCGAGGTGACTCTCCCGGTCATTCAGCTTCCGTTGAACTTGGAATTCCCAAATGGCGGCTTCAACTGTGGCCTCATTGATACAGCCGTTCCCATTCCCTCAGCCTTTCTTCTCTTAGGTTCGGGCCTTGCCTGGCTTACAGTCGTGAGGAAAAAGTATAAAAAATAGCCTTGCTGGTGCTCAAGTACTGGCTATCACATTGTTTTTTTTGGGAAAGGTACTGAAGTGCCGTAAGACGTTCGGCACCCTCTCTGCTCCCACCCTGAGAGGGTAAAGTGGGGGGATGGGGCGGAGTTGGGGGAATGACGGGAATAATGGAGTTATTTTTAAGATAATGCAGTAGGCGTGGGGTCTTGAATTAGCGCTTTTACATGATTCAAAACCTCGTTTCCACTTCTATGTATGTATATCCGTCTATCTAATATCTAGCCGGACGCGCTTCGCGCCTCCGGCTAGAATCGCGGCGCTCACTTCGTTCGCCGCGATTCATCTCTTAAAGATTGCCACATCGAATATCTTAATATTCCTAACATTTCTCTACGTTACCTTCCTACTGTTATTGTCAGATTGGCTCCAATATCAATTTAGCTTTTTGTCAGATCAGATCAAAATTTTTACAAATTCCCCAACCCTTAATAATGCAGGGCAAGCCAGATGGTTTCCATTTCTGGCGCTGTCCACTCAACCCGGTGTTTAAGCCGGGCCGGCAGGAAAACATAGTCACCCGGGGCAAGCACGATCAGCTCATCTCTGTCTGCCAGGCGCAGGCAGGCAGATCCCTTAAGCAGTATGACCCATTCGTTTTTTTCCTGATCATACCATTCGCCTGCAGGGGTGGCATGGGCTCTGGAAACGATGCGCTCAAGGGTAACTGATTCCTGATCGAGAATTTTTTCAAAAAGTTCTTCCGGCAATTCGGCGGGAATTTTACTGAAAATATTTTCTTTTTTCATGAAGAGAAGATTTCAGCGGCGATGGGGCAGCATTCTGCCCTGATAACCGTCCGAGCTGACAATGCCTTTGTTAAGGGTAAGATTGCTGCCATCGCAGCAACCGGCCTCATACTCCTTGAGATACACCCGTGCGGAGGAGAATTTCTTGCGGGACAGGCGCGGGTGCCGCTGATCTATGAAGCGGTTGAGCCCCTGATCATTGTTGCATAACTGCACGGAGAGAGTCATCAATGCACCGGACGCATGATTTTTGCCGGGAAAGTCCTGCTGTTTCTGGTCGGCAAGTTTTCGGGCGAATCCATCAAGCACGCCGAGGCAGTAAGATCGTTTCTGCCTGCCCGTTGTGTGATGGGTGCGCTGAAATTGCTGCCACAGTGAATGCATCTGCGCCAGCAGAAAGGAATAGACATAGTTGGCTATCAACACATTTTCGCTGGTGCCCAGGATCTCGATGGTTTTATGGGTGCAGCATTGCTCGGCATCGAAAAGGTCGGAGAGGATGATCTTGACAAAGAAGTGGTTGCACAGGATGGAGCAGATCTTCCTCTGATAATTTTCTATCCGTTTGGTTTTGTGATTGAGAATGAGGCATTCGTAACGGGCCTCCTGGGACTGTTCGATTCGCCGGATGTTATATTTGGCGATAAGGTAATTCGCTTTCTCCATGGCCAGCAGCGCTTCATGCTCGTTGCATGATTCCGCCAGCGCCAGCAGTTTTTCTATTTTCATCAGCAGGTTGCGGTGCGGACTGCTGGTAGCCCTTTCCTCGGCATCAAGGATAATTCTCGGTAGATCACCGCTTGCTCCCCTGAATTCCCGGGGCACACCGAGCAGGTCGCAGGCCTGGTCAAAGAGACTGCCATGGGAGTCATGGCTGTGGAACAGTTCGCTGACTGCCTGATGGGCC
>JAHIVT010000077.1 GCA_018816555.1 Pseudomonadota bacterium | reverse complement strand
TTCCGGTAAAGGCGATACGCACGGCATTGGGGAAGGCCTCAAAGATATTATCGCCAAGATCAGACCCTTGAGTGCGGTGCGCCTCGTCGATCATCAGGATGATGCGCTCGGAGTCGTTGACCACGCCAAAGGTCTTGCCGGATGGCATGGCCTGATAGGTGCCCAACGCCTCGGCCACCCTGAGGCTGAGGCTTTCTTCACGCTGCTGAAACTTGTGGGTCATCACCATATTGATGTCAGAGCTATCAGTTGCGAGCTGGCTGCGCAGGCCACTGGTGCTTTCGATGATATGGACCCGGCCGCCGATCAGGGTCGCGGTTCTACCCAGCTGTTCTTCCAGGTCAAGACGATCATTGATCAGCACTATTTTGAAATCATGCAGATCTTTCGAGACCCGCATCATCCGCGCCACAAAGACCATGGTCAAAGATTTTCCCGACCCCTGGGTATGCCAGACCACGCCGCTTTTTTCCGCTTGGGTTTTGCCGGTGCGCAAGCGGTCACATATCTTACCGGCAGCGCGAAATTGCTGGTAGCGACACACCACCTTGATACGTGGGCCGCTGTCGGTATCCATAAAAACCGATGAGGTGCGCAGGATCTGCAGCAGATTATTTTTGTTCAACATGCCGCTGATGAGCTGTTCCTGCTGGTTCATGGCGCCGGCTTTTGATTCATCACCCGGCCACTGGGTTTTCCAGGGAAAGAAATGCTCGATGCCAGAGGTGATGGTGCCGAAATCAGCCTCCAGGCCGCAGGTGCGGATCAGGAGCAGGGCAGGGTGGAAGAGGTGGGGCTCACCCTCTCTGAGACCTTGCTGCTTGGTGGCCTCGCGCTTATTCATATAGCGCTGCAACTGCTCAAAGGCCTCATGCATGGGGTTGGCGCAGGTGGGGCCACCCTTTTTGCACTCCACCACCGCCAAGGGGATGCCGTTTACAAAGAGGACAATGTCCGGAATGATGAATTGCTTGACGCAGCTCGGCGTATCAATGCGGAACTGGTTGATGGCATGGAATTGATTGTTTTCCGGGTTGGCAAAATCGATGAGCTTGACCACCGGGTCCTGCTCGCCGGTGATCTCGTTGGCATCCACCTGGGCCTTGAAGAAAAGCTTTTGGATGGCCTCATTGGCCTCCAGCAGGGTACGGTTGGGCTGGCGCAGGATTTGGTCGTACAGCTCGTGCAGTTGCTTATCAGTCAGCCATTTCTCACCTGCAGCCGTGGTGTTGATGGCAGCCACCCCCTTGGCAAAGACCTCGGGCAGCAGCCACTGGCGGAAGGTCCGGCGCAGGCTCTTGGTCGGGTTCTTGGGGATCTCTGGCCCTTGGTCGATGATAGTCCAGCCCAAGGCTTGAAGCTGCTGCAGAAAGGGCTGTTCGACTTCGGTGTACTCAGACATGAGAGGTTTCCGAGTTGTCGATGGTGACAGGGACCTTGCCGGTGAGGAGATCGTGCATGAGGCCGGCTTTAATTTGTCTATATTTTGACAACTGATTGTTTTCAAAATCTATTCTTTCTTGAATCGCGGAAAGCCTTTCAGTAATAAAAAGCTGCTCATCATAATGCACGACGGGGCAATGCATTCTGGCAAATCGATCTGCTCCCAAATGAGCTACTGAGGTGGTCTGCTTTGATATTTGCCTAAACAGACCAATATCTAACCACCACTTAAACAAGAACCCATAGAAGAGAGGATGATGGTTTTTATAACACCTAAATCTTACCAATGTATTCTGGAAGCAAAACTTGTCATCCTCTCCTTGGTAGACAGCACTCCTTCCAACCAACTCTAGGCTCTGACCTTCATTGAGCAATATATCCCCATACTTTACAGAGAACGTTTCTTTCTCTATTGGCGTGAAATCCATCTCCAAAACATCTGAAAAGTCAATAAATCCGTCAAAAACATTAGCCACCCGCAAATAAGGAGTAGTCCACCTTCCCGAATGTTGGTCAGGGCTTCTTTGTCTCCCTAACTTAACGGCACCATAATCACTCACAACACCAATGCCCCACTCCTTCGGAATCCAGCCGATGGGGGTTTCTTGATACAACTCCGGGGCCTGTTCCCTGGGGGGGCGGAGTTTGCCGTCAGCGGTGAGGCCACGGGTAAACAAGTCGTGTATGAGCCCTGCCTTGATTTGCTGGTATTTGTGGATCAGGGCCTCGGTTTTTTCGATGGCTTGGTCGATGGTGTCCAGGATTGCAGCAAGTTTCTTTTGGTATTTTTCGCCTACTGGATATCTCAACTTCAAGATTCGAGCCAAATCTTTTGGCACATGAGGGACCCCTGTGCCAGTTCTACGATTTTGAATCCACTCAAAATTGAACAACAGGTAGTAATAAAGCAGATTACTGATAATTTTGCCGTTAGGGGTGAGCTTTGAAACGGTTGAAGAAACGACGCCTGAAAGGTTATGGCCCACCAAGCCACTCCTTTCACCATCCCACAGCATCAAAACATCATTTTCATTTGCTTGGACAGCTAGAAAAGTTGAGGCATAGCCATCGTGACCGCCAGCTAATGAGCCTGCTCCTAAATAACGCTCATATCCTGGGAGCAGAAAGGGGCTTGTTTCAACCTTTCTACCTTTCTGAAAGTCAACTAAGGCACCTAGTTGGTCTTTTGCCCAATCACTCATACCCCAGCTCCACCAAAAACTCTTTCAGCTGCTTGGAGGCCGCATCCCGCTCTGCCTCAATGGTCTTGGCCGTAACGGCGTACTTGTCCTACAAATTTTCAATGGCCCTGATGCAGGCCCGCAGGTCAGCCCGTAGATAGGCCTGATAGGTGTTCATCAGCACCTTGCGCAACCGTTCGATAATCACGGTGCGGGCCTCGTCGTTGGTAATCTTCTGCCGGGCGTTTTCCACCAGTTCATCGCGCTTATTTTCAATGGATTTGAGGGTGGCCTTCAGGGTCTTGACCTCATCCTCCAGCACCTTGTGGCGGGCCAAGCTCTGCTCAATGCTCTGGGCTCGCTCCCAGGCAAGCTTGCCCTGCTCCATGGCCTCCGCAAGCGGATCGATGAATTCGGATTGGTGTTGCACCTGGCTGGCCAAATCAAGGATACGGTGGCCATTATCAAACTGCGGCTCTTGCAGGGTGAATCCCTCGCTGCAGTAATAACCTTTCTTTTCACCGTTCGGCAGCAGTCCCGCCACTTTGATCTCGGTAAAGATAGTGGTGGCCAGGGCCTTCAGCTCCTTGAGCTTCACCTTCCATTCAGCATTCAAGGTCTTCAGCTCGTCCTTCTTATCCTTCACCACGTTGCCGGCCATGACCCCGGTGTCTTCGGTGTCTTCAAATTCGTCTTCATCAGCGGCGGCAAACAGGGCCTGCAACTCGGCCAGCCGGACCTGGGCCTGCTCCATCTCCTCCAGGACTGCCGGGAACTGGCTTTGCAGAATTTCTTCATCAGGGATCAGCTCCGGTCCCCAACCGCTGGCGGCAATGGATTTGAAGTCAGCCTTGAGGATATTGACGTAGTTGGCAAAGGCGCCGCGCACCTGATACGCGGTCAGCAAATTTTGATCAGCAAACTTTTCGGCAATGCTCCCCAGCAGGCTGCGGCGCATGAGATAGACGTTGCCGGAGTTTTCATGCTGGTTTTCCGGATCAGGGGCCAGGGCCTCAACAATGGGCAGATTGTCATGCCACCACGTTGCCAGCTGCGCCATGAAGGTCTGATGGCGTTCGATCACACCAAGGTGATTGGTGACAAAATCACTAATACTGCGTTTATCGGCAATGGCTTCGGAAAGATCATGGTAGACCGCATCCCTTGCATCCGCCGCTCCTGTACCTCCTGTACCCGCGGCATTCGTGCGTCCCTGCACATCCGCCGCTCCTGTCCGTCCTGGACTCGCGGCATTCATGCGTCCCTGCATATCCGCCGCTCCTGTCCGTCCTGGACTCGCGGCATTCATGCGTCCCTGCATATCAAAGCAATCCTCACGCAGGCCGGGATAGTTGCTCCAGAAATGTCCCAGAGAATCGACCTCAACAATGGGCACCCCGCCATGGAGATGAGCGCGCACATCATGGGGCTCGGGCGGCGGCGCATTATCGACATAGCGGCGGACATTGCAGTTATACTCCTCGGCCGCTATCTCAGCCACAGGCACCCGGCGGGCATAGGCTGGGATATCCTCACCCTGGCGGTAGGCATGGACGATCTTGTCAATGTCTTCCGGCCGCAGATGATTCTGGGCCTTACCTTCGCGGTACTCCCGGTCCGCATTGATAAACAGCACATGGTCGCGTTTGGCTGCGCCCTCTTTGTTCAGCACCAGAATACAGGCAGGGATGCCGGTGCCATAAAAGAGGTTGCTGGGCAGGCCGATAATGACCTCCAGATAGCCCTTTTCGATAAAATACTTGCGCGCCGCCCTTTCTTCGCCACCACGGAATAAAACGCCGTGGGGCATGATGGTGGCCAGCCGGCCATCGTGCTTCAAGACCGCCAGCATGTGCTGCACAAACATAAGGTCGGCCTTTTTGCCCTTCTCCGGCATCATCACCGGGAAGCGACCGGAAAATTTGAGTTCCTTTTTGCTGTAGTTCTGGCTGAAAGGGGGATTTGCCAACACCCGGTCAAAACGCTTCAGTTCGTTGCTCTCATCCAGGTGCTGTGGCTCCTTGATGGTGTCGGCCTGGCGGATGTCGGCATGGGAGATGCCATGCAGCAGCATGTTCATCTTGCAGATCGACCAGGTGGTGCCGATCTTCTCCTGGCCGCTCAGTGATATTTCATTTGCGCTGCCGCCGCATTCGCGCAGATAATCCCTGGTCTGGATCAGCATGCCGCCGGACCCTGCGGTGGGGTCATAGACACTCATGCCTTCCTTGGGATCGCAGATTTCCACACAGATCCGCACCACCTCGGCAGGGGTGTAAAATTCACCGGCCTTTTTCCCGGCAGAATCGGCAAAAAATTTGATCAGCCACTCGTAGGCCGCGCCAAGCAGATCAGGAAATTCAAAATCATCGTCGCTGAGGGGGATTTTTTCAAAATTTAGGACAAAGTCGGCCAGAGTATCGTCATCCAGGGTGCGCTGACCGATCTTCCGGTTGAAGTTGATCCCCTTGAGCACATCCTGCAGGGCTTCTATGTTTGCATCTTCAATAGCTTCCAAGGCTTTGTTCAAGGTGGTGCCGACATTTTCCTTAACATGCTTTAAGGCCGGGTGATGAACGATTTCGGTCTTGCCTTCCTTGGTGACCTCCTCTTCCCAGCCCTCATTCCAGCGCGCCCGTTCCGGCACAAAGAAATACTTGCCGGAATAGTTGTCCGAATCATTCAACTCGATGGCAATATCTGCCACACTCATGCCTTTGGCGGCAAGCTCTTTTTTTAAATCGGCCCGGCGCTGATCAAACAGATCACTGGCCCGCTTTAAAAACAGCATGCCAAAGATGTATTCCTTGTATTCACTGGCATCCATACTGCCACGCAGATCATCGCAGGCAGTGAGCAGGAGATTTTCAAGGCGAGAAAGGGTGAGTTTGGCACCACTCTTTTTGTGGTTGTTATTTGAGGCTGAATTATTCATTTGAGGGATAAATTTTCCATTTTTTGCCGCG